>DNCF01000081.1:0-171 GCA_003484545.1 Massilia sp.
CTCGGCCTGGTCGGTGTCGACGTCGACCAGCGCCGGCTGGCGCTTCATGGCGTCGGCCAGCTTCGCGGCCCACTCCTTCAGGTCCTGGCTGCTGTCGCTTTTCAGCGTGTACTGGTAAGTGGAGTTGCTGGAGCGCCCGCCCATGCGCAGGTCCTGCACCGGGTTCAGGAA
>DNCF01000081.1:368-13428 GCA_003484545.1 Massilia sp.
CGGACGCAGGCGCGCGATCACGGCCTGGCCCTTCTCGGTCCGCTCGGACGCCGGCTTCAGGTTGATGAACATGAAGCCGCCGCCGGCGCGACCGCCGCCGGTGAAGCCGACCACGGTGTCGACCGCCGGGTCGTCCTTGATGATGTTGACCAGCTGGCGCATCTTGGCCTGCATCGCCTGGAAGGAGATGCTCTGGTCGGCGCGGATGCCGCCGCTGATCTGGCCGGTGTCCTGTTGCGGGAAGAAGCCTTTCGGCGCGGCGGCGAACAGGTAGACGTTCAGGCCGATCACGAACACCAGGATCAGCATCACCAGCGCGCGGCTGGCCAGCGCCCAGTCGAGCGCACGCTCGTAGACGCGCAGCATCCAGTCGAAGCCACCTTCCGCCCAGCGCGACAGCCGGCCCTGGGGACGCTCGATGGTGTGGCCCTTCTTCAGCAGCCAGGCGCACATCATGGGCGTGGTGGTCAGCGAGATCACCAGCGAGATCATCACCGCGGCGGACAGCGTGACCGCGAACTCGCGGAACAGGCGCCCGACCTGGCCGCCCATGAACAGCAGCGGAATGAAGACCGCGACCAGCGACAGGCTGATCGAGAGCACGGTGAAACCGACCTCGCGCGCGCCGAGCAAGGCGGCCTGCATGCGGTCCATGCCCTTCTCGACGTGGCGCGCGGTGTTCTCCAGCACCACGATCGCGTCGTCGACCACGAAGCCGGTGGCCACCGTCAGCGCCATCAGCGACAGGTTGTTCAGGCTGAAGCCGAGCAGCCACATGACGCCGAAGGTGCCCAGCAGCGAGACCACGGTCGCCACCGCCGGGATCACGGTGGCGCGCACGCTGCGCAGGAACACGCTGACCACCAGCACCACCAGCAGGATGGAAATGAGGAGCGTGAACTCGATCTCGTGCAGCGAGGCACGGATCGAGTTGGTGCGGTCCGAGGCCACCTGCAGGGTGATGTCGCCCGGCAGCTGGGCCTGCAGCGAGGGCAGCAGCGCACGCACGCCGTCGACCGTCTCGATCACGTTGGCGGCCGGCTGGCGCGTGATCAGCACGATCACCGCCGGTTCGCCGTTGAACAGGCCGAGGGTGTTGATGTTTTCCGGGCCGTCGATGACGTCGGCCACGTCGGACAAGCGCACCGCCGCGCCGTTACGCCAGGCCACCACCAGGCCGCGGTAGTCGGCCGCCGTGCGGCCATCCGTCGGCGTGTCGACCTGGGAATAGATCTGGAGGCGGTTGCCGCCGCCCTCGATCGCGCCCTTCGGGCGGTTCGGGTTGCTCGACTGGATGGCCGCGCGCACGTCCTCGGCCGAGACGCCGAGGCGGTTCAACGCGTACGGGTTCAGCTCGACGCGCACCGCGGGCAGCGAGCCGCCGCCGATCTCGACCTCGCCCACGCCCGGCACCTGGGCCAGGCGCTGCTGGACGATGTTCGAGACCGCGTCGTAGATCTGGCCCGGCGTGCGTGTTTTCGAGGTGAGCGCCAGGATGATCACCGGCGCATCCGAGGGGTTGACCTTGCGGTAGGTCGGGTTGCTGCGCAACGTGGCCGGCAGGTCGGCGCGCGCGGCGTTGATCGCGGCCTGCACTTCGCGCGCGGCCGAGTCGATCTTGCGGTTCAGCTCGAACTGCAGGTTGATGCGGGTCGAGCCGTTGCCCGAGTTCGAGGTCATCTCGTTGACGCCCGCGATCACGCCCAGGCGCCGTTCCAGCGGCGTGGCGACGCTGCTGGCCATGGTCTCGGGGCTGGCGCCCGGCAGCGAGGCCGACACCGAGATCGCCGGGAAGTCGACCTGCGGCAGCGGCGAGACCGGCAGCACGAAGAAGGCGGCAATCCCCGCCAGCGCCAGCCCGAGCGTCAGCAGGACGGTCGCGATCGGGCGCTGGACAAAGGGCTTCGACAAATTCATGCGCCCGCCTCTTTCGGTTTCGACGGCGCCTTCCCGCTCCAGCGGCGCGCGGCGCGGTCGAATGCCAGGTAGATCACCGGCGTGGTGAACAGGGTCAGCAGCTGGCTGACGATCAGGCCGCCAAAGATGGCCAGGCCCAGCGGCCGCCGCAGCTCGGCGCCCTCGCCCCAGCCGAACATCAGCGGGACGGCGGCGAACAGCGCGGCCAGGGTCGTCATCAGGATCGGACGGAAGCGCAGCAGCGCGGCCTGGCGGATCGCCTCCAGCGGGCTCTTGCCTTCGTCGCGCTCGGCCTCGATCGCGAAGTCGATCATCATGATCGCGTTCTTCTTGACGATGCCGATCAGGAGGATGATGCCGATGATGCCGATCACGCCCAGGCCCTGCCCGGTGACCCACAGCGCCAGCAGCGCGCCCACGCCGGCCGAAGGCAGCGTCGACAGGATCGTCAGCGGATGGATGTAGCTCTCGTAGAGCACGCCCAGCACGATGTAGACGCAGACCACCGCCGCCAGGATCAGCCACAGCTGGTTCGACAGCGAGTTTTCATACGCGCCGGACGCGCCGAGGAAGGTCAGCGTCACCGAGGCCGGCAGCTTGATGTCCTCGGCCGCGGCGCGGATGGCGTCGACCGCCTGGCCGAGCGAAGTGCCGGCAGCGGTGTCGAAGCCGATGGTGGTGGCCGGGTACTGCGCCACGTGGGTGACCTGCAGCGGCGCCTCTTCCTCGCGGATGGTGGCCACCGCCGACAGCGGGGTCGGCTCGCCGGAACCGGTGCGCAGCTGCAGGCGGCCGAGCGCCGCCAGCGACATCGCCTCGTCCTGTTGCGCTTCCAGGATCACGCGGTACTGGTTGGTCTCGGTGAAGATGGTCGAGACGATGCGCTGGCCGAAGGCGCTGTACAGGGCGTCGTCGATGGCGGAGGCCGTGATGTTCAGGCGCGAGGCGGTGTCGCGGTCGATGTGGACCACGGCCGCCGCGCCGACCGCGCCGGCGTCGGTGGTCACGTTGCGCAGCTGCTTCTGCTGCTGCATGCGGGCGACCAGCTTCCTGGCCCACTCGACGACGGTGGCGTTGTCGGCGCCTTCGAGCGAGACCCGGTACTGGGTCGGCCCGGTCTCGGCGTCGATGGTCAGGTCCTGGGTCGGCTGCAGGTAGAGCGTCACGCCGGGCACCTGGGCGACGCGGTTCCTCAGGCGCTGCATCAGCTCGTCCGGGTCGGAACGACGGTCGCGCTTCAGGTTGATCAGCATGGTGCCGGTGTGGAGCATGGTGTTGTTGGCCGCATCGACGCCGACGTTGGAGGCCAAGGACGCCACGTCCGGATCCTCGAGGATGGCCTTGGCCGCCTTCTGCTGCAGCTCGGCCATGGCGCTGTAGGAGATCGCCTGGCGCGCTTCGACCCGCGCCTGGAGCTGGCCCGTGTCCTGGGTCGGGAACAGGCCCTTCGGGATCACCACCCACAGCAGGGCCGTGAGCGCCAGCGTGGCCAGCGCGACGATCAGCGTCAGGCCCTGGCGCGCCAGCACCCAGTCCAGGCCGCGGTCGTACTTCTGGATCACGCGGTCGAAAAAGGCCTGGGTCTTGCGCGCGAACTTGCCCGGCTTTTCTTCCTCATGGCTGCGCAGCCAGCGCGCCGACATCATCGGCACCAGGGTCAGCGACACCACGCCCGAGATCAGGATCGTAATCGCCAGCGTCACCGCGAATTCGCGGAACAGGCGGCCGACCACGTCGCCCATGAACAGCAGCGGGATCAGCACGGCAATGAGCGAGACCGTCAGCGAGATGATGGTGAAGCCGATCTGGGCCGCGCCCTTGATCGCCGCCGCCATCGGCTTTTCGCCCTCCTCGATGTAGCGCGCGATGTTCTCGATCATGACGATGGCGTCGTCGACCACGAAGCCGGTGGCGATTGTCAGCGCCATCAGCGACAGGTTGTTCAGGCTGTACCCGAGCAGGTACATCACGCCGAAGGAACCGATCAGCGAGATCGGCACCGCCAGGCTGGCGATCACGGTGGCGCGCACGCTATGCAGGAAGGCGAAGATCACCAGCACCACCAGCACCACGGCCAGCAACAGTTCGATCTGCACGTGCTCGACCGAGGCGCGGATGCCGGTGGTGCGGTCGCTCAGCACGGTCAGTTGCAGCGAAGCCGGCAGGCTGGCCTGCAGCTCGGGCAGGCGCTCCTTGATCGCGTCGACCGTGGCGATCACGTTGGCGCCCGGCTGGCGCTGCACGTTCAGGATGATCGCCGGCTTCAGGTTGGCCCAGGCGCCCAGGCGCACGTTCTCGGCGCTGTCGACCACCGTCGCCACGTTCTCGAGGCGCACCGGTGCCCCATTGCGGTAGGCGACGATCAGGTTCTTGTAATCGGAGACGGTCAGCAGCTGATCGTTGGCATTGATCGCGTAGGCGCGCGTCGGGCCGTCGAAGCTGCCCTTGGCGCTGTTGGCATTGGCCGCCGTGATCGCGGTGCGCAGCGAATCCAGGCCCAGGCCATAGGAGGCCAGGGCTTCGGTGTCGGCCTGGATGCGCACGGCGGGACGCTGGCCGCCCGAGAGCGTGACCAGGCCCACGCCCGAGACCTGGCTGATCTTCAGCGCCAGGCGCGTGTTGACCAGGTTCTGGACCTCGGTCAGGGGAATCGTATCCGAGGTGATCGCCAGCGTCAGCACCGGCGCGTCGGCCGGGTTGACCTTGGCGTAGACCGGCGGCGCCGGCAGGTCGGCCGGCAGCAGCGTGCCGATCAGTTCGAGCAGGACGAAGTGGGCGCCGAAACCCACCAGCACGCCGAGCAGGCTGCCGGCCAGGCCGACCAGCGCGAACTCGATCAGGTACATGGCGCCGACCTGGTTCTGGGTCATGCCCAGGCAACGCAGCATGGCGCAGGCGTCGAGGTGGCGCTGCATGAAGCGGCGCGCCGCCATCGCCACGGCGACCGCCGCCAGCATCGCCGACAGCAGGCCGACCAGGGACAGGAAGCGGTCGGCGCGGTCCAGGGTGGCGCGCATCTCGGGGCGGCCGTTCTCGAGCGACTCGAGGCGCACGCCCTTGACGTTGTCGCGCTTGATCCGGTCGCGCAGCCAGGTGTCGAAATCCTTGACGCGCGCCAGGTCGTTCTTCGAGGGCGCCGCCACCTGCACGCGGTAGGTCACGCGCGCGAAGTTGTCGACCAGGCCGGTCGACGCCAGGTCGGCCGTGTTGAGCATCACGCGCGGCGCGAAGTTGGCGAACGAGGCGCCGCGGTCCGGCTCGGCCGCGACCAGCTGGGCGATCGTGAAGCGGCGCTCGCCCAGCTGCAGGGTCTCGCCGACCTTGACGCCGATCGCCGGCAGCAGGTTGGCATCGACCCAGACGGTGCCGGGCGCGGGGATCGCGCGCGTCTTCGTGCCCAGCGCCTCGCTCGCATCCTCGGGATTGGTCGTGATGCGCAGTTCGCCGCGCAGCGGGTAGCCGTCGGAAACCGCCTTGATCGATGCGAGCTGGGCCTGCGAATCCTCGCCCTCCCCGCCTTGCGCCATGCTGGGGAAGGTGACCGTGTCGGCCAGCAGCAGCCCGCGCCGCTGCGCTTCCGCGCGCCAGGCGGCGGCGACCGGCTGGTCGGCGTTGATCACGAGGTCGGCGCCGAGCAGCTGGTTGGCGTCGCGGTTCAAGCCGGCGCGCATGCGGTCGATAAAGAAGCCGACCGAGGACAAAGCGGAGACGGCGACGATCAGCGCCACCAGCAGGAAGCGCAGCTCGCCCGCGCGCCAGTCGCGCGCGGTCATGCGGAGGGACTGGATCAGCACGGACGTCCCCCGGTCACGCGGCGTGCGCGCCGGCGAAGAAACGGTCGACCTCGGCCAGGAAGGCGCGCTTCTGTTCCGGCTCGAGGAAGGCGGCGGCGAAGCTGTTGCGCGCCAGCTGGCGCGCATGCGATTCGTCCAGCGGCAAGGACTCGAAAGCGGCGACGAAATTGTCGTTCATGTAGCCGCCGAAATAGGCCGGGTCGTCCGAGTTGACGGTGGCGACCAGGCCCTTGTCGAGCAGGGTGCGCAGGTTGTGCGAACCCATGACGTCGAACACGCGCAGCTTGACGTTCGACAGCGGGCACACGGTCAGCGCCATCTGCTCGCGCACCAGGCGTTCGACCAGCTCCGGGCTTTCCAGGCAGCGCACGCCGTGGTCGATGCGTTCGACATTGAGGATGTCGAGCGCGCTGTCGATGTAGGCCGGCGGCCCCTCCTCGCCCGCATGCGCCACCAGGTGCAGGCCGAGCTGGCGCGCACGTTCGAACACGCGCGCGAATTTCTCCGGCGGGTGGCCGAGCTCGGAGGAATCGAGGCCGACGCCGATGAACTTGTCGCGATAGGGAAGCGACTCCTCCAGCGTGGCGATGGCCTCCTCTTCCGACAGGTGGCGCAGGAAGCACATGATCAGCGAGGCGCTGATCGGCCCGTCCTGGCAGGCGCGCCAGATGCCGTTGACGACGGTCTCGAAAGGCACGCCGCGCGCGGTATGGGTCTGCGGATCGAAGAAGATCTCGGCATGGCGCACGTTATCGGCCGCGGCTTTCTCGAGGTAGGCGGCGGTCATGTCGTAGAAATCCTGCTCGGTCAGCAGCACGCTGGCGCCCGCATAATAGATATCGAGGAAAGACTGCAAGTCGGTAAAAGCGTAGGCCTGGCGCAACGCCTCGACCGAGGGATAGGCCAGCGATACGCCATTCCTTTGCGCCAGCGCAAAAATCAGCTCGGGTTCCAGCGAACCTTCGATGTGGATGTGCAATTCTGCTTTCGGCATCTGTTGAATCGTGTGGCGCAGCTGCTCGGTCAGCATGTTTTTCTCTCCGGCTGGAAGTCGATGGATGGGACAAGATCATGCAGTGTACCGCATGCTGGCGGCTCCGGTTTCACGGGGAAGAAGGCGCAAAACGCGCAGCGGATCGGTCTGCGAATCGCGTGCGCCGCAGCCGGCGCATATCGTGCACTATCGATTCAGGGCTTTGCCAACCCAGCAGTAAGGAAAAAGAAAAATGGCGTATTCTGGGTTCCGGGCCGCGCCATTTCCGACGTGTTCCGACGGCCCCGATCCGCGCCGTCAATTGGCAATTTTTAACCGAAAATCAAAGACTTAGCAGTAACGCGACAGTAAGCACGAACTGCTTTGACTTCGAGAACCAATAGGCACATAATAAATTTCAGAAATACAAGAAGACCCTCCGATCATCATGGAAAATCCGGCCACGAGCCTGGGAAATTCGGCCACGAGCCGTCTAGAACAAAAATGACCCGCCTGCGTCGCCGCCACCGCGGCGCTACCAGGGCGACCCGCCAATAAGGAAGTACGCCAAGAAAAAAACGGGGCCTGGGCAGCCGACATCGCTCGGACTGTCGTGACAGTGATCGTTGTTAGCAAACTAAAGGACATGCACATGACCATTTTTGACAACTACGCAGCCCGTTATGAGCGTACCCGCGAAGAAGAATATTCCCTCTCCGAGTACCTTGCCCTGTGCAAGAAGGATCCGCTGACCTACGCCAGCGCGCCGGAACGCATGCTCGCTGCCATCGGGGAACCCACGCTCGTCGATACCCGCCTCGACCCACGGCTGTCGCGCATTTTCGCCAACAAGGTCATCAAGATCTATCCCGCGTTCAAGGAGTTCTACGGGATGGAGGAAGTCATCGAACAGGTGGTCTCCTACTTCCGCCATGCCGCGCAAGGGCTGGAGGAACGCAAGCAGATCCTGTATCTGCTGGGGCCTGTCGGCGGCGGCAAGTCCTCGATTGCCGAAAAGCTCAAGCACCTGATGGAACAGGTGCCCTTCTATGCGATCAAGGGTTCGCCCGTGAACGAGTCGCCGCTGGGCCTGTTCAACGAGGAGGAAGATGGCGTCATCCTCGAGGAGGACTACGGCATTCCGCGCCGCTACCTGCGCGCCATCCCGAGTCCGTGGGCCGTCAAGCGCCTGCACGAATTCGGCGGCGACATCAACAAGTTCCGCGTGGTCAAGCGCTACCCCTCGGTCCTCAAGCAGGTCGCCATCTCGAAGACCGAACCGGGCGACGAGAACAACCAGGACATTTCCTCGCTGGTCGGCAAGGTCGACATCCGCAAGCTGGAAGATTATTCCCAGGACGATCCGGACGCCTACAGCTATTCCGGCGGCCTGTGCCTGGCGAACCAGGGCCTGATGGAATTCGTCGAGATGTTCAAGGCCCCGATCAAGGTGCTGCACCCGCTGCTGACCGCCACCCAGGAAGGCAACTACAAGGGCACCGAAGGCTTCGGCGCGATTCCCTTCGAGGGCATCATCCTGGCGCACTCGAACGAATCGGAGTGGAAGAGCTTCCGCAACAACCGCAACAACGAGGCCTTCCTGGACCGGATCTATATCGTCAAGGTGCCTTACTGCCTGCGCGTGTCCGACGAGATCAAAATCTACGACAAGCTCATTCGCAATTCCTCGCTCGAAAAAGCGCCCTGCGCGCCGGGCACCCTGCGCATGATGGCGCAGTTCGCGATCCTGTCACGCCTGAAGGACCCGGAAAATTCGAGCATTTTCTCGAAGATGCTGGTCTACGACGGCGAGAACCTGAAGGACACCGATCCGAAAGCCAAGTCGCTGCACGAGTACGTCGACTACGCGGGCGTGGACGAAGGCATGAACGGATTGTCCACCCGCTTCGCTTTCAAGATCCTGTCGAAGGTCTTCAACTTCGACAACACCGAAGTGGCGGCCAACCCGGTGCACCTGCTCTACGTGCTCGAACAGCAGATCGAACGCGAGCAGTTCCCGCCAGAACTCGAACAGCGCTACCACTCCTATATTAAAGAGCACCTGGCGCAGCGCTATGTCGACTTCATCGGCAAGGAGATCCAGACCGCCTACCTGGAAAGCTATTCCGAGTATGGCCAGAACATCTTCGACCGCTACGTCACCTTCGCCGACTTCTGGATCCAGGACCAGGAGTTCCGCGATCCGGACACCGGCGAGAGCTTCGACCGCGAAGCGCTGAACGCCGAGCTGGAGAAGATCGAGAAGCCGGCCGGCATCTCGAACCCGAAGGATTTCCGCAACGAGATCGTCAACTTCGGCCTGCGCGCCCGCGCCACCAACGGCGGCAAGAATCCGGCGTGGACCAGCTACGAGAAGTTCCGCACCGTCATCGAGAAGAAAATGTTCTCGAACACCGAGGAACTTCTGCCAGTTATTTCGTTCAATGCCAAGGCCAGTGCCGAGGACGCGACCAAGCACGCCGACTTCGTCGCGCGCATGGTCGAAAAAGGCTACACGGCCAAGCAGGTACGCCTGTTGTGCGAATGGTACCTGCGCGTGAGGAAATCCTCATAAGCAAGACCATTGAGCCAGGCCGGGTTGCGCGGAGCGGCAGGACCGCGCGCCTCCCCCGGCCGCTCCGATGCTGCGGACGACGTCAAGCGCTGCCGGTAAGCATGCAAGTTCCGGTTCCACGCATTTTTGACGACCCTGCCAGCCGTGCGCGCCCCGCGTGCGCACGGGGAGGATTAAGATAGGGGGACCGGGGCAGCATCCGGTCCGCCGCGAATTTGAGCAGGAGGCATGTTTTGACTTACCTCATCGACCGACGCTTGCAGGGCAAGAACAAGTCCGCGGTCAACCGCGAACGCTTCCTGCGCCGCTACAAGGCGCAAATCAAGGACGCGGTCGGCCGCGCGATCAAGGGCCGTTCGATCACCGACATCGAAAACGGCGAAAAAGTATCGATCCCGGTCAAGGACGTCAACGAACCCCATTTCGGTCACGCCCATGGCGGCGTGTGGGAAACCGTCAACCCCGGGAATACCGAATACCAGAAAGGCGACCAGTTCAACCGCCCGCGCAGTGGCGGCGGCGGTTCCGGACGCGGTCGTGCCGGCAACAGCGAACAGACGGTCGAGGATGACTTCATCTTCGAGCTGTCGCGTGAAGAGTTCATGAATTACTTCTTCGAAGATCTTGAACTCCCGAACATGGTCAAGACCCAGCTGACCCAGACCATCGATTTCAAGACCCAGCGCGCCGGCTACAACGTCTCGGGAACGCCCTCGAACATCCACGTGCTGCGCTCGCTGCGCGGCGCACTTGGCCGGCGCATCGCCGTCGGCGGCCCCAGCCGGCGCCAGCTCGAACGCGCCGAACAGGAATTGCAGGAACTGCAGGAACAGGAAGTACCGGAGAGCGACCCGCGCGTCGTCGAACTGAAACGCAAGATCCACCACTACCATACGCGCATCAACGCGATCCCCTTCATCGACCCGTTCGACCTGCGCTACAGCAACCGCATCAAGGTGCCGAAACCCAGCACCCAGGCGGTGATGTTCTGCATCATGGACGTCTCCGGCTCGATGGACGAAACGCGCAAGGACACGGCCAAGCGCTTCTTCATCCTGCTCTACCTGTTCCTGAAACGTGTTTACGAACACATCGACGTCGTCTTCATCCGCCACCACACCGCCGCGGCCGAAGTCGACGAGGAAGAATTCTTCCACTCGCGCGAATCGGGCGGTACCGTCGTGTCCTCGGCCCTGCACCTGCTGCAGAAGGTCATCGGCGAACGCTATGCCAGCTCCGACTGGAACGCCTATGTGGCCCAGGCCTCGGACGGCGACAACTGGGACAACGATTCCGTGTTGTGCAAGCAGTTGCTGACCAACGGCATCATGCCGAAGGTCCAGTATTACACCTATGTCGAAATCACCGACGGTCCGCCACAGAACCTGTGGGAGCAATACACCGAAGTCGCCTCGCACCACAGCAACTTCGCGATGCAGAAAATCGTGACGCCGGCCGACATCTATCCGGTCTTCCGCGAGCTGTTCAAGAAGCAGCCGAAGTAAGCCCTACTATATAAATAGGGACGCATATGCCAGACGATCGCACCAACCCCCGCGCCCTGCCCGAGCAATCGGAGTGGACCTTCGACCTGATCGAGCAGGCGCACGAAGAAATCCGCCGGGTCGCCCGCAAGTTCGGCCTCGACACCTACCCCAACCAGCTCGAGATCATCACCGCCGAGCAGATGATGGACGCCTATACCTCGGTCGGCATGCCGGTCTCCTATAACCACTGGTCATTCGGCAAACATTTCCTGACGACGGAAAAGAGCTACAAGCGCGGCCAGATGGGCCTGGCCTACGAAATCGTCATCAATTCGAATCCCTGCATCGCCTACCTGATGGAGGAAAACAGCCTGACGATGCAGGCGCTGGTCATCGCCCACGCGGCCTATGGCCACAACTCTTTCTTTAAAGGCAATTACCTGTTCCGTACCTGGACCGACGCCGAGGCCATCGTCGACTACATGGTGTTTGCCAAGAATTACATCGCCGAATGCGAGCAGCGCTACGGCATCGACGCGGTCGAGGAATTGCTCGACTCCTGCCACGCGATCCAGAACTATGGCGTGGACCGCTACAAGCGACCGGCAAAACTGTCGGTGGCCCAGGAAGCGGCGCGCCAGAAAGAGCGCGAGGAATACGCGCAGTCGCAGGTGAATGCCTTGTGGCGTACCGTGCCGCGGCGCGAGGAACAGGAGCGCGATGCGCCGCCGCCGCGTTTCCCGCCCGAGCCCGAGGAAAACCTGCTGTACTTTATAGAGAAGTACGCGCCACTGCTCGAACCCTGGCAGCGCGAACTGGTGCGCATCACCCGCAAGATCTCGCAATATTTCTATCCGCAGCGCCAGACCCAGGTCATGAACGAAGGCTGGGCCACCTTCTGGCACTACACGATCCTGCACGAACTATATAAAGAGGGGATCGTCGGCGACGGCTTCATGCTCGAATTCCTGCAAAGCCATACCAACGTCGTGTTCCAGCCCGCGGCGACCAGTCCTTATTATTCGGGCATCAATCCCTACGCGCTCGGGTTTGCCATGATGAGCGACATCCGGCGCATCTGCGAGAACCCGACCGACGAAGACCGGGCCTGGTTCCCGGACATCGCCGGCAGCGACTGGGTCAAGACGCTCGACTTCGCGATGCGCAACTTCAAGGACGAGAGCTTCATCGCCCAGTACCTGTCGCCCAAGCTGATCCGCGACTTCCACTTCTTCGCCGTGCTCGACGACGACCGCAGCGACAAGCTGACGATCTCCGCGATCCACGACGAGGCCGGCTACCGCTACGTGCGCCAGCAGCTTGCCGAGCAATACAATATTGGCAACCGCGAGCCCAACATCCAGGTCTGGCAGGTCAATACCCGCGACGACCGCGCCCTGACCCTGCGCCATACCCAGTTCCAGCGCCGTCCGCTCAACGGCCAGGCGCAGGAAGTGCTCAAGCACGTGGCGCGCCTGTGGGGCTTCGACGTGCGGCTCGAAACCGTGGACACGAGTGGCCACGTGGTCAGCTTCCTGGACTGCCGGCGCGAGAAGCGCAGCCGCTGAAGTGCAGCCGGTAAATTGCTTACGGACACGTAATTTTGTCCAGACGTGTCCGTAAGCAAGCTCTTCACTGAGCCATATCAAGAAATCGTCTTCCTATCACCCGGGCTCATACGCCTGCCTCGTGTCTCCTACGGCTGTGTTACCTAACGCACGCCTCCATTCTCCGAAACTGGCTATAGTTTGCAAAAAGCTCAGCATTGCACTATATGATATTTGCCAAGTGGCAAATCCGGCGTGCAAAATTTGGTAAACGTGCTGGTCTTTCCAGATGTTCTACAGTAGGGCAAGTACTTGGGTGCAATCTTGTAATTTTTACTCGCTTTTAGGTGCGCTTTTTTGCACAACAGGAGTGCGTTCGGATGAGCTGTATTGCTTGGATTTACAGGCAGTTACGAGCGTTTGAGGGCCTTAAAAATACCTGTGCAAAAAAGAATTCGTAGGTATAATTCGCCGATGTCCCGGATGCGGCCTTGTCTTTTCGTCGTGTTTTGTGGGTTTAGTAGCAACAAAAAGAGTTGGTATTGGAGAAAGCAGGCATGAATTTTTCACATGAGAAGGAACCGGGGAAGAATCTCACTGGTATCACCATTGTGGTCCTGTTGCACGTCCTGGTCGCCTGGGGGATCATCAATGGTCTCGGTACGAAGGTGATCACGAAGGTACAGGAAGCAGTGGAAACCAAGCTGATCGAAGAGGTGAAGCCGCCGCCACCGCCGGAAACCCCACCGCCGCCGCCGCCGCCGGAA
>DNCF01000337.1:0-151 GCA_003484545.1 Massilia sp.
CGAGCGCGCGCGCCAGGTCGGTCACGCCGATGCCGGGCGATTGCGCGATCACCGACAGGGCCCACAGCTGGGCGCCGCCCAGGCCGGCATCGCGCTCGACCTGGCGGAAGTGGTTTTTCACCGCATTGAAGACGATGCGGAACTGGCGCAG
>DNCF01000337.1:425-698 GCA_003484545.1 Massilia sp.
GACGATGCGGAACTGGCGCAGCACGCGCGTTTCGGGCGCAAGCTGGCCCTGGTTGTTCTGTTCAGGCATGGCGCCATCATAGCGGAAACGGCCGTCCACCGGGCCCGCTTCCTGGCCATACGACGGCCGCACGACGCCCGCCCCGTGCCCGACGCTGCCGTCCGCTATACTTGGCGCCTAGAGAACCGATAAGGCGCAAGGACACCAGTGGATCAGGACGAGAAGACCGACAACGATATTCGGCACGACATTCGGCGGCAGGCAAGGAAGATT
>DNCF01000337.1:960-1312 GCA_003484545.1 Massilia sp.
CGGCGGCAGGCAAGGAAGATTTTCGGCGGCGCGGGCAGCCGCGCCCAGGCGGGCGTCAGGCGCGCCCACGGCATCCTGCAAGGGCGGCCGCGCTGGGAACAGGCGATCCTGGTGGCCCTGTGGGCGGCGGCGGCATTGCTGATGGCCCTGCTGGCCTACCTGCTGGTCCTGATCCCGCTGACGCCCGGCGTCGACGACCTGAAGCAGGTCACCACCGCGCGGCCCAGCGTCATCATGTCGAGCGACGGACGCGAACTGGGCACCTTCGAGCAAGGCCTGCAGGAGCGCGTCAAGCTGTCCCAGGTCTCGCCGCACGTGGTGGCGGCGCTGATCTCCACCGAGGACCACCGTT
>DNCF01000337.1:1525-5218 GCA_003484545.1 Massilia sp.
GGCGGCTCGACCATCACCCAGCAGCTGGCGCGCAATATGTTCCCCGAGGAGATCGGCCGGGCGCGCAGCGTCAACCGCAAGCTGAAGGAACTGATCACCGCGATCAAGATCGAGAACACCTACAGCAAGACCGAGATCCTGGAAGCCTACCTGAACACGGTGCCCTTCCTGTACAACGCGCGCGGCATCGAGATGGCGGCCCGCACCTACTTCGACAAGCCGGCCGCCAAGCTGGACGTGCTGGAGGCGGCGACCCTGGTCGGCATGCTGAAGGGGACCTATTACTACAACCCGGTCACCAATCCCGAGCGCTCGCTGGGCCGGCGCAACGTGGTGCTGGGGCAGATGCGCAAGCACGGCCACCTGACCGACGCGCGCTTCAAGGCCCTGGCCAAGCGTCCGCTGAAGCTGCGCTTCGAGCGCCAGCTCGACCGCAGCGGCCGCGACAACCACTTCACCGCCTATGTGCGCAAGTGGCTGCTGGAGTGGGCCAACGAGAACGACTACGACCTCGAACTCGACGGCCTGGTGGTCGAGACCACGCTCGACGCGGGACTGCAGCAGGCCGCGTTGCGCGCGGTGGAGCGGCAGGCCAGCGCGCTGCAGGCGGTGGCCGACGTCGAATGGGCCAACTCCTGGGTGCCGGGCGCCAGCTCGACCGCCACCTACACGGCGATGCGCCCGAGCGTGAAGCCGTTCGACTACTACTGGCGCACGCATGGCGACCAGCTCGACGCCTTTGTCCGCGAGTCGGGCGAATACCGGCGCGCCGTGGAAGGCGGCGAGACGCCGGCCGCCGCGCTCAAGCGCCTGAAGGCCGACCGCGACTTCCTGCGCACGCTGAAAGAAGCCAAGTCGCGCCTGGAAGCGGGCTTCGTCGCCATGGACCCTGTCACCGGCGAGGTCAAGGCCTGGGTCGGCAGCCGCGACTTCGCGCGCGACCAGTACGACCACGTGGCCCAGGCCGCGCGCCAGCCCGGCTCCACCTTCAAGCCCATCGTCTACGGCGCGGCGCTGGAGAGCGGCATCCCGCCCGAGCAGACCTACACCGACACGGTGATGGACTTCGACATGGGCAACGGCAAGGTCTGGCGCCCGACCGACATGTCCGGCACCAGCGGCCGCCAGGTGACGCTGCGCGAGGGCCTGGTGCACTCGAAGAACACGATCACGGCCCAGGTGATGCAGGACGTCGGCCTGCCGTCGGTGATCAAGCTGGCCCGCAACATGGGCATCCGCCAGAGCAAGCTGGCCTCGGTGCCGTCGCTGGCCCTGGGCACCAGCCCGGTGACGCTCCTCGAAATGGTGAACACCTACGCGACGATTGCCGCCCAGGGCCAGTACCGCAAGCCGGTGTTCGTGCGCCGCATCCTCGACCGCGACGGCAAGGTCGTCGCCGACTTCGCCAGCGTGGCGCCTGAACGCGCGCTGTCGCAGGCGACCAGCGAGACCCTGATCGACATCCTGCGCGGCGTCGTCACCCGCGGCACCGGCACCGCGGTGCGCTACCGCTTCGGCGTCACCGGCGACGTCGCCGGCAAGACCGGCACCACGCAGAACAATGCCGACGGCTGGTTCATCCTGATGCACCCGAACCTGGTGGCCGGCGCCTGGGTCGGCTTCAACGACAACCGCGTGACCATGCGCAGCAATTACTGGGGGCAGGGCGGCCACAACGCGATCCTGCTGGTGGGCGACTTCTTCAAGACCGCGCTCGACGAGGGCAAGATCGACAAGGACGCGCTGTTCCCGGGCGGACGCAAGCCGGAGCCGGTGCGTGTCCGCGAAGAGGAACCGGAAGAGGAGTACGACGAAGCGGAAGAGCTGTACGAGGGCGTTCCGGCCGACGAGCCGGTCGAGGTGATCGTGCCGCAGGCGGACGAAGCGGTCGAGGTCGAGACCGTGCCCGAGGAAGAGTTGGCGCCGCCGCCACCGCCACCGACGCCGGTGCCGTCGCCCTTGTTCTGATCGGCGCTGGCTGCGCAATCGTAGGGTGGGCACTCCGTGCCCACGCGGATGCCGGCATTGCGTTGGCGTCTTCAGTGAACGAAAAAGAAGCGCCGCGTTGACACTTCAGAGGTGCCAACGCGGCGCTTGCGTTTGTGCGGGGTAGACCGCCAACGGAACGCAAGCGTTCGCGTGGGCACGGGTGCCCACCCTACTGTACCTCCACCGCTTACAAAATCGGCGTCCCGCCCGTCACCGCGATGCGCGCGCCGGAAATATAGCTGGCCTGATCCGACGCCAGCATCACGTACACCGGCGCCACCTCGGCCGGCTGGCCGGGCCGCTTCATCGGCACCTGCTGCCCGAAGCTTTCGACCTCCTCGGGCGGCATGGTCGAGGGAATCAGCGGCGTCCAGATCGGCCCCGGCGCCACCGAGTTGACGCGGATGCCTTGCTCGGCCAGCAGCTGGGCCAGGCCGGCGGTGAAGTTGGCGATCGCGCCCTTGGTGGTCGCATAGGCGAGCAGGGTCGGCTTCGGCTTGTCCGAGTTGATCGAGGTGGTGTTGATGATCGACGAGCCCGGCCGCATGTGCTTCACCGCCGCCTTGCAGATGTGGAACATGGCGGTGATGTTGACCTTGAAGGTGTAGTCCCACTCGTCGTCCGGGATCTCTTCCAGCGAGTCGCGGGTCATCTGGAAGGCGGCATTGTTGACCAGGACGTCGATGCGGCCGAATTCCCGTACCGCGCGGTCGACGATGGCGCGGCAGTGGGCGGGCTCGGCCAGGTCGCCCCGCACCAGCACCGCCTTGCGGCCGGCTTCCTCGACCAGGCGCGCGGTTTCCTTCGCGTCCTCGTGCTCGTTCAGGTAGGCGATCAGGACATCCGCCCCCTCGCGCGCGAAGGCGAGGGCGACGGCGCGGCCGATGCCGCTGTCGGCGCCGGTGATCACGGTCGCCTTGCCGGCCAGCTTGCCGGAACCCTGGTAGCTGGTCTCGCCATGGTCGGCCTTCGGGGTGAGCTCCTTCTCGCTGCCCGGGGGCTGCTGTTGCTGCTTGGGCTGGTTCATCGAAACATCCTCCTTTGTTGAGTGGTTGGAACGGCAGCCCAATGGTGACTACGCGCCTTTCGGCAGGCTGCGCAGGGCTGCCGGGGAACGCACCCGGCCCTCGATCGGCAGTTCGGGTGCGGCGTTCTCGGCCGACTCCTGCAGCAGCAGCTGCTGGGCGCGCGGCGCGCTCGAGATGCCGAGGTCTTGCAGCATCCGCATCGCATCGAGCAGGATGGCCTGCTGGGTATCCATGAACAGGTCGTAGCTCGCATCGAGCATGGTGTAGACGATTTCGTACTCGATGAAGTTCTGGTCGAACTTGCTCAAGTGGGCGCGGTCGAAGCGGGCCTTGTCGCGCTTGCCGATGATGTCCTTTAGCGCCGGCGGCACCTGGGCCGCCAGTGCCGGCGGGGTGTCGGGATGGGCGCGCAGGTTGAAGACGATGCGCCGGGTCTCCATGCGCTTGAAGTTCGACACCGTGCTTTTCAGCAGGTCGGCGTTGGAGATCACGATCTGCTCGCCGCCGAGGGCGCGGATGCGGGTGGTCTTCAGGCCGACCTTCTCGACCGTGCCGGAGATGTTGTTGGTCGAGACGAAGTCGCCGACCTCGAACGGCTTGTCGATCGCGATCGAGAGCGAGGCGAACAGGTCGCCCAGCACGTTCTGCACCGCCAGCGCGATGGCGATACCGCCGA
>DNCF01000019.1 GCA_003484545.1 Massilia sp.
TGGGTATCGTTGATGCGCTTGAAATGGTCGACGTCGACCAGCAGCAGCGCCAGGCCCTCGCCGTGGCGCCGCGCGCGCGCATGCTCGCGTTCGGCGAAGGCGTGGAAGGCGCGGCGCGCGGCCGCGCCGGTCAGGTGGTCGTGGTCGGCGGCGTAGGCGGTTTCCGAAATCATGCGGGCATTCGCCATCATCACCGCGCCCAGCGTCAGGGCCGGCAGCGCCATGGTGCCGAAGGCGAAGAACACCAGGTTGTAGAGCGCCGGGTCGAGAAAGGTCAGCGGCGAATAGCTCTCGGCGGCGTAGAACAGGGCACGCGAGATGTGGAGGATGCCGAGCACCATGGCCGCGATCCGGGTGAACATGAACGGATAGCGCAGCCGGCGGTCGGCCGTGGCCGGCACGCTGGCCGAGATCGCCAGGCAGACGCAGGCGTAAAAGCTGGAGACAGCCACCGCGCGCAGCGGCAGCGAGTTCCAGCCGTAATGAAAGACACCGACCAGCAGCAGCGTCGCCGTCCCGCCCGCCAGCAGGCGCCGGCGCGGCACGGGCTTGCCGAAATAGCGGCGAAAACCGGCGTACATCAACCCGATCGTCGTGAGGTAGAGGGCGTTGGCGGCTTCGATCGACAGCAGGTCGGGCAGCACGCCGCGCGAGGCGAACAGCAGCAGGCCGATGATCGCCAGCGCGTTGGCCTGGCCCCACTCGCGCACGCCGTCGACCTTGCTGCCGGCGAGCGAGGACAGCACCAGCAACATGACCACCGAGAACGCGGTGGTAACCAACAGGAGACTTAGTGCACTCAGCATCGGGTAGGCGCAAAGGAAAGGCGCAAGGAAGAGCGGCGGCGCCGCGCAAAGCCGCCCCGGGTCCGATGCGGCGCCCACGGTCGCGGACGGGCGGCGCAACGATGCCGACTCCAGAGGAAGCCCGTCATGATAACAAGAAATAACCTACAGATTACTACTTGGTTGCGGCATTGCCACTACATGTTTGACTGGGACGGTAACGAACATTCCCCGGCAGCCGCTTCAGGGCCGCACCGTACGGGGGCACTCCGTGCCCACCCGTACGTCCAACGTTGTGCATCGCTGTCCACCGCTGCCGTCCTGGCCGGGCGCTCACTGCCGCCCGGCGGATCAGGCCTGGCGTTGCGCCGCGCCTTCCTTCTTCGCCGCGCGCTTGCGCCGCGATTCCTTGGGGTCGGCAATCAGGGGCCGGTAGATTTCGATGCGGTCGCGTTCGCGCAGCACGGTCTCGAGGGTCTTTTTCTTGGCGTAGATGCCGACCGGCTGGGTCACCAGGTTAATGTCGGGGAATTCGACCAGCACCCCGCTCTGCTCGATCGCCTGGCCGATGGTCGTGCCCGGCTCGACACGCATGGTGCGCAGGAACTCGCGCTGCGGCGTCGCGTAGCAGACGACAACCTGGAGCATCCCGGCACCCATCTCAACCATACACCGCCTCGGCGCGCTTGCAGAAGGAATCGACCATGCTGTTGGCGATCATGCCGAATACCGGCCCGACCAGCTGCGCCAGCAGCACGCTGGAGAACTCGTAATGCAGGTCGAAGTCGATCTTGCAGGCGTCGGCGCGCAGGGCCTTGAAGTTCCAGGTACCCTCCAGCATCTTGAAGGGGCCGTCGACCAGGTGCATCTTCATCTGCGTCGGGCGCTGGTTGTGGTTGGCGGTGGTGAAGCTCTGCTTCACGCCGTGGAAGTTGATGGCCAGGCTCGCGACCAGTTTGTCCTCGGTACGCTCGATGAGCTTGACGCCGCCGCACCACGGGAGGAACTTCGGATAATCTTCCACCTTCGCGACCAGATCGAACATCTGCTCGGCGCTATAGCCTAAGAAAACTGATTTGTGCACTACTGCCATTGGTCAACCGTTTGTTATGATGTTGGATAAGTTGCATTTCGCTCGCGTTTCACATTTTGCAAGCGCGACAGCAGTAGTTTAACCGACCCGCGAATTTTCGCTATTTCATGAGCATTGTTGACAATAAGAAAGCATTTTTCGATTACTTCATCGAGGACCGCTACGAGGCCGGCATCGTGCTGGAAGGCTGGGAAGTCAAGGCGATCCGCGAAGGCCGGGTCCAGATCAAGGAAGCCTACGTCGTCGTGCGCGGCAACGAGCTGTTCCTGTTCGGCGCCCACATCAGCGCCCTGACCACCGCCTCCGCCTTCAGCCACCCGGAAGCGCTGCGCACCCGCAAGCTGATGCTGCACCGCGCCGAGATCGACAAGCTGGTCGGCAAGGTCGAGCGCTCGGGCTACACGCTCGTGCCGCTGAACCTGCACTTCAAGGGCGGCCGCGTGAAGTGCGAGATCGGCCTGGCCAAGGGCAAGAAGCAGCACGACAAGCGCGCCACCGAGAAGGACCGCGACGCCAAGCGCGAGGTCGATGCGGCGTTGAAGCAGCATCGGCGTTGATCGTTCGACAGCCGCCGCCGTCAAGCGCGCAGCACGACGCAGGGCGGGCGGCTCGTCATCCGGTCCACCGGACCGGACCGCCCCACGCGCTCGAACGCCGCGGCAGACCGCTTACGCCAGCCTGCTCCCCCGCCACGCCAGGAAACTGAGCACCAGCCCCACCCCCACCCCGCACGCCAGCAGGAAGGCGCTTTCGAACAGCAGCGGTGCCACCAGGCCCGACACCAGCGCGAACGACATCATCTGGATGAAGCCGAGCATCGACGAAGCCAGGCCACGGTTGTCCGGGAACAGCGCCAGCGCCGTCATCTGGATCGCCGGCATCGCCACGGCCAGGCCGAAGGTATAGATCCCGAGCGGAATCACGGCCCAGGGCACGGCCGCCGGAAACACGGCGTTGTAGCCGATGTTGAGCACGACCGCCAGCGCCATGATGCCGAAGCCGATCCATTTCAGCTTCGCCGGTTCGATCCTGGCGGCACGCTTGCCGCCCCAGGCCGAGCCCAGCACCATGCCGCCGATCAGCGGAATGAACATCCAGGCGAAGGCCGTCTCCGGCAGGCCGAGGATCTCCATCACGAAATTCGCGGCCGAACCGATGTACAGCGACAGGCCGCCGAAGGCCAGGCCCACCGACAGCGACAGCAGCAGGAACTGCGGATGGCGCAGCACCTTGCCGTAGTTGCGCGCGATGGTGCCGGGATGGAAGGGCTGGCGCTTCTCGACCGGCAGGCTCTCGGGCAGCAGCTTCAGGCAGAGCAGGATCAGGGCTGCGCCGAACACGGCCAGGAACACGAAGGTCGCGCGCCAGCCGAAGTGGACGTGCAGCCAGCCGCCGAGGATGGGGGCGATCGCCGGCGCCAGCCCGAACACCATCATGATGTTCGACATCATCTTCTGCGCTTCGGCGCCCTTCAGGCGGTCCTGCACGATGGCCTGGCCGATCACGGAACCGGCGCCGGCCGACAGGCCCTGCAGCGCACGAAAGGCCAGCAGCCAGCCAAAGGTCGGGGCAAAGGCGGCGCCGATCGAACCGATCGTGTACAGGGTCATG
>DNCF01000020.1:0-695 GCA_003484545.1 Massilia sp.
AGTTCGCCGCCCGCAGCGTCGGCCTGGACGCCTCGAGCCAGCTGGATGATCCTTTCCTGCGCGCCGACGTCGCCCGCTTCGAGGTCGACGAGGCGGCCTTCCGCCTGCTGCTGGAACGCAGCGGCGACCTGGCGCGCCGGGGCAAGGTCCACCCAGCCTTTTCGTCCGTGCTGAAGTACTACGGCGCCGAGCTGAACAAGCGCCGTTATGAATTGTTGATGGCGGCCGGCGGCGCCGAAGCGCTGGAGTGGGAAGGCGAGCGCAGCCGCGACGGCGAACTGGCTCGGCTCTGGCTGCGCAGCAAGGCCAATTCCATCGAGGGCGGCACGGCGGAAGTGCAGCTGAACGTCATCGCGAAGCGCATCCTCGGCTTGCCGGGCGCGTAGGCCACATCTTGGAGCCGCATTTGGAGAATACGATGGCACTTGTACTGAACCAGGAACAGGACATGCTGCGCGAGAGCGCGCTGCAGTTCATGAAGGAGCGCGCGCCGGTGGCCCAGCTGCGCGCGCTGCGCGATGCGCGCAACGACGACGGCTTTTCGCGCGACTTGTGGGCGAGCTTCGCCGAGATGGGCTTCACCGGCGTGCTGGTGCCCGAAGCCCACGGCGGTCTGGGGCTGGGCATGGTGGAAGCGGGGGCGATCATGGACGCCATCGGCCGCAACCTGTCGGCCGTGCCGTTCTTCTCGACGG
>DNCF01000020.1:849-4355 GCA_003484545.1 Massilia sp.
CCAGCAGGCGCGCTGGCTGCCTGTGCTCGCGCGCGGGGAGTTGATCGTGGCGCTGGCAATCGATGAGGCGGCGAAGCACCGGCCGGAGCGCATCGGCCTGCGCGCCGAGCGCGACGGCGACGGCTACCGGCTCACTGGCGAGAAGCTGTTCGTGGTCGATGGCCACGTGGCAGACCTGCTGATCGTGGCGGCGCGCACGGACGAGGATGGCGTGGCGCTGTTCCTGGTCGAGGGCGCTGCGGCAGGCTTGCGGCGCGAGCGCAGCATCATGGCCGACGCCCATAACGCGGCGCGCCTGGGCTTCGACGGCGCGCGCGTCGGGCCGGACGCCGCGCTTGCGCAGGGCGCGAAGGTGATCGAAGACGTGCTCGACATCGGCCGCGCCGCGCTGGCGGCCGAGCTGCTCGGCATCGCCGACGAGGTGTTCGAGCGTACCCAGTCGTATTTGAAGGAGCGCCGCCAGTTCGGCCAGATCATCGGCGAATTCCAGGCGCTGCAGCACCGCTCGTCCATGCTCTACTGCGACATCGAACTGACCCGTGCGATCGTGCTCGGCGCACAGCAGGCGCTGGACGAAGGCAGTCCGCAGGCGGCGGCCCTTGTGTCCGCGGCCAAGTCGCGCGCCGGGTTGACCGCGACCACGGCGGTGCAGGAGGGCGTGCAGATGCATGGCGGGATCGGCATGACGGACGAGTTCGAGATCGGCTTCTTCATGAAGCGGGCGGGGGTGGTCGAGGAGCTGCTCGGGGATGCGCGCTATCATGCGGATCGCTGGGCGCGTCTCAGCGGATATTGAGCTTTCCGTAGGGTGGGTTCAAGAACCCACCCTACAAAAAAGCCCGCTACCGGAATCGGTAGCGGGCTTTTTCATTTATTAAGCGGCCGCGCAAGCCGCCCTGAATCAATCACTTCGCCGCGTTAATCGCACGCAGGAACTGCCCCTTGACCTTGCCGCCCTCGACGGTGCCGAGAATGACGTTGGCGATCGTGCCGCCCTTGGCGTCCAGGCCGTCGATGTCGTTCGGGTTGTACTCCGGCGGCAGCGTGGTGTAGGCCTTTTCCATCTGGGCGCGGATCTTCTCGGCGTCGGTGGTGGTGCCGGCCAGCTTCATCGCGGCGACGGTCGCGTGCACGGTCGAGTAGTTCAGGCTGATCTCGGTGCTCGGGTCCTTGCCCGGGTTGAGCTTGCGGTAACGGGCGACGAAGGCGGCCGCTTCCGGACGGTCGTCGTTTGCCAGCGGCATGACGCCGATCGAGCCTTCCAGCGGTGCGATGCCGCCGACCACCTTGGCCATCTCGTCGATCTTGGCCTGGTCGAGGATGATGAAGCCGCCCTTGAAGCCCAGTTCGCGCGCCTGCTTCGCCACCAGCGCGGTCGGCTCGGAAGCGCCGCCGATGAACATGACGTCCGGCTTGGCCTGCATCGCGCGGCTCACGCCGCTGTAGAAGTCGGTCGCCTTGTTGTAGGACATCGGGTTTTCGGCGACCACCTTGCCGCCGCTGGCTTCCCAGGCCGGCTTGAACGCGGCCGCCCAGGCTTTCGCATAGTCGTGGTCGGCCTGGACCATGGCGACGTTCTTGCCGTGCTTGGCCATCATGGCCTTGGTGAACGGCGCGATGTAGCCGGTGAAGTCAGGCGGGATGCGGATCGTCAGCTTGTTGCCGCGCTCGGTGACCTGGGGCAGGCTGGTGTAGGCCAGCAGCAGCACCTTCGACTTTTCGTTGAAGGCCTGGACCGCGAACACGCCGCCCGAATGCGGCACCAGCACGGCCGGGGTCTTGTGCTGCTGGACCAGGCGCTGCACGTTGATCGCGGTCTCGGACGGGTTGTACTTGTCGTCCAGGGCCACGATCTCGACCTTGTAGCGCTTGCCGCCGATTTCCAGCGGCTTGGCGTTGATCTCGGCGGCGGCCATCTCCATGCCGGACAGGACGTTCTTGCCGTAGAGCGCGGCGCCGCCGCTCAGCGGGCCCGAGAAGCCGATCTTGATGACTTCCTGGGCGTGGGCGGCGCCGCCGGCCAGGGCGAGGGTGGCCGCGGCGGCGGCCAGGAGGGTACGGCGGGTCAGTTTCGCTTGCATCTTCATGGTGGTGTCTCCTTGGTTTTGCTTGTTGTAGGTACTACTGATGAAACCCCGGTTACTGCAAAAACGTGTCAAGCCCCGATATAGGCCTTGCGCACCTGCGCATTGTTGAGCAGCTCGTCGCGCCCGCCCTCCATCACGATGCGGCCCTGTTCGATGACGTAGGCGCGGCTGGCGATGTTCAGCGCCGCATAGGCATTCTGTTCGGCCAGCAGGACGGTGGTGCCGGCCTTGTTGATGCGGGCGATGATCTCGAACATCTGCTTGACCACCAGCGGCGCCAGGCCCAGCGAGGGCTCGTCGAGCAGCAGCGCCTTCGGGCGGCCCATCAGGGCGCGGCCGATCGCCACCATCTGCTGCTGGCCGCCGCTCAGCGACCCGGCGGGAGCGTCCTTCTTCTCGTGCAGGATCGGGAACAGTTCGAACACTTCGTCCAGCGTGCGCTGGGTGCCACGGCTGTCGCCGCGGTGTACGTAGGCGCCCAGGGTCAGGTTCTTCAGCACCGACATGCCGGGGAAGAGCTTGCGGCCTTCCGGGCAGTGGATCAGGCCGTCGGCCACGATCTGCGAAGGCTTGCGGCCGACCAGGTTCTGCGAGCCGAAGCGGATCGTGCCCGAGGAAGCCTTGTTCAAGCCGCTCATGGTGAGGAAGATCGAGCTTTTGCCGGCGCCGTTCGAGCCGAGCAGCACCACCAGTTCGCCCTCGTCGGCATGCAGGCTGACGTCGTGCAGGGCGCGAAAGCTCCCGTAGGAGAGGTTGACCTTGTCGAGTTTAAGCATGTTCGCTCCCCAGGTAGGCTTCGATCACGACCGGGTTGGCGCGGATCTCGGCGGGCGTCCCCTCGGCGATGCGCTCGCCGTAGTTCAGCACCAGGATGCGGTCGGCCAGGTTCATGATCATGTCCATCTTGTGTTCGATCAGGCAGACCGTCAGGCCGCTGTCGGCCATCTTGCGGATCAGGCGCGCCAGGCCCTCGGTCTCTTCCGGGTTGACGCCGCCGGCCGGCTCGTCCAGCAGCAGCAGGATCGGGTCGGTCGACAGCGCCAGGGCGAAGGCGACGCGCTTCCTTTCCTCCTGCGAGATGTCGCCGGCGATGCGCGATTCGATGTGCGACAGGCCCACGAAGTCGAGCGCGGCGCGCGCCTTTTCGCGGCAGCGGCGTTCTTCCTCCTTCAGGCGCCGGGTGCCGAGCACGGCGTCGACCAGGGTCGAGCCGGTGCGCAGGCGGTGGCCGACGATCAGGTTGTCGAGCACGGTGGCGGTGTCGAACAGGGTAGTGGTCTGGAAGGTGCGCGCCATGCCGAGGCGCGCGACCTGGTCGGCGCGCAGGCCGGTGACGTCCTTGCCGTCGAAGATCACCTTGCCCGAGGTCGGCGCGATCGCGCCGCTGATCAGGTTGAAGAAGGTGGTCTTGCCGGCGCC
>DNCF01000020.1:4707-9131 GCA_003484545.1 Massilia sp.
CAGGCCGCCGAAGCGCTTGGTCAGGTGTTCGATCTTAAGCATGCTTGGCTTCTCCCTTCGGTGCGGTCGCGGGTGCGGATGCCGGGGTCGCGGCGGCCGATGCGGATGGTGCGGCCGGCGCGCGCATGGCCGCTTTCCTGCGCTGGCGGTTCAGCCAGGTGCCGACGATCCCGTGCGGCAGGAAGATGACGAGCAGGACCAGCACCGGGCCGAACACGACGAAGCGGTACTCCTGCAGGAACTGCAGGTACTGGGTCAGCCACGGCACGGAAATCGCGCCGAGCAGGGGGCCGAGCAGGGTGCCGATGCCGCCCACCAGCATGTACATCGTCATGTCGAAGGTGTGCTCGACGCTGGCCACGCCCGGGCCCAGGAAGCGCACGTAGCCGGCATACAGGCCGCCCGCCATGCCCGAGAAGAAGACCGACAGCATGAAGGCCAGCAGCTTGTTGCGCATCAGGTTGATGCCCAGCGCCTGGGCCAGCTCGTCGCCGTTGCGGATCGCCATGAAGGTACGGCCCAGCAGCGAGTGAACGATGCGGTGCATGATCCACAGGCTGGCGACCAGGAAGAACAGCACCAGGTAATACTGGGTGCGCGGCTCGGAGAAGTCGAGCGAGCCGATGCTCTCCGGCGCCGGGATGCCCATGATGCCCACGGTGCCGTGGGTGAAGCTCTCCCACTTCTCGATCACCAGGTACATGATGTAACCCACGCACAGGGTGAAGATCGAGAAGAAGTGGGTCTTCAGGCGCAGCGACACGATGCCCACGAAGAAGCCGAGGATGGCCGAGACCACGCCCGACAGGGCAAAGGCGAGCCAGAACGAGACGCCGTAGTCGACCGTCAGGATGCCGACCGTGTAGGCGCCGACCGCCATGAAGCCGCTGTGGGCCAGGTTGTACTGGCCGGTGTAGCCGGTAATCAGGTTCAGGCCGATGGTGGCGATCGCGTAGATGTAGGCGGTCGACATCACGGTCAGGTGGTAGTCGTTACCGGCCATGAAGGGGAAGGCCAGGGCCAGCACCAGCAGCAGGCCCCATCCGAGTTTTGCATTCAAGAGCTTCATCAGTGTGCCCCTTTCGCGAACAGGCCCTGCGGACGCAGCGACAGGATCAGCACCAGCAGCGCGAAGGCGATGATGTCCTTGTAGTCGGTCGAGATGTAGAAGGCGCCGAAGGCTTCGGCGAAGCCGATGATCAGGCCGCCGACGATCGCCCCGGGCACGCTGCCCATCCCGCCCAGCACGATGATGACGAAGGCCTTGGTGATCACCAGGTGCCCCATCGAGGTATAGACCAGGTTGATCGGCGCGTACAGCACGGCCGCCATGCCGGCCAGGGCGCCGGCGATGGCGAAGGTGAGCATGGCGACGCGGGTGGCGTCGATGCCGACCAGGGCCGCGCCTTCGCGGTTCTGGGCCATGGCGACGATGGTGGCACCGGTCACGGTCTTCTTCAGGAACAGCTGCAGCAACACCACCAGCAGGAAGGCCGCGCCGATGATGAGCAGGCGCTGGGCCGGCATGGTCAGGCCGCCGAAGGTGAGGATCTCGTTGTAGGGCGTGGCCATGCGGTGGAAGTCGGCGCCCCAGATCGCCTGGGCGCCGGCTTCCAGGAACAGCAGGATGCCGATCGAGGCGATCATGTGGTGCAGGTAGGGCGCCTTGCGCAGCGGGTGGAAGACCAGGCGCTCGGACAGTACCGAGATCAGGGCCACGGTGACGGCCGCGCCGAGCATGCCCCACCAGTAGTTCAGGCCGAGTTTATCGATGATGAAGAAGGCCGAGTAGGCGCCGGCCATGTAGAAGGCGCCGTGCGCGAAGTTGGGCACGTGCAGGATGCCGTACACCAGCGTGAGCCCCAGCGCGACGAGGCTGTAGACGCCGCCCAGGGTGAGTCCGTTGAGGACCTGTTGCAGGAAAAGCTCCAAAATCTGTCTCCATTGTTTTATATGTGGTCGTGCTGCTTTTGGATGCGCTTGGGGGGCGGAGCTTAGTCGAACATGATGACCCCTCGTGCATTGCGTCCTTCGGCCAGGTCGGCAAAGGCCTGCGGCGCTTCCTCGATGCGGTAGCGGCGCGTGATCAGTTCGTCGAGTTTCAGGCGCTTGGCGCGGTACAGGGCCAGCAGGCGCGGGAAGTCCTGGCGCGGTCGGGCCGAGCCGAAGTAGCTGCCGGTGAGCGTCTTCTCCTCGAAGGTCAGGCTGCCGGTGCGCACCGTGGTCGTGTCCTTCGGGTGCGCCACGCCGACCGCGACCGCCTTGCCGCCCTTGGCCAGCACCGCATAGGCCTGGGCCACGATCTCGCCCTTGCCGACGCATTCGAAGGCGTAGTCGGCGCCGCCGCCGGTGAGCTTGCGCAGGGCTTTCACCAGGTCGGGCGTGGCTGCGTTCATGGTGTGGGTGGCGCCGAATTCCTGTGCCATCGCGAGCTTGGCGTCGGACATGTCGACGGCGACGATCATCGCCGCGCCGGCGATGCGGCAGCCCTGGATCGCGTTCAGGCCGACGCCGCCGCAGCCGAAGACCACGGCGATCGAGCCGGGTTCCACTTTCGCGGTGTTGGTGGCGGCGCCGACGCCGGTCATGACGCCGCAGCCGACCAGGCAGGCGCGGTCGAGCGGCACGTCCTGGGCAATCTTGACCACGTTGTCGACGTGCAGGGTGGCGTATTCGGCCATCACGCCGCAGCCGGAGAAGACGTTCAGCGGCTGGCCATCCAGGGCGCGCGTGCGCACCGTGCCGTCGGGCAGGGAGATCGCCGCCTTGGCGGCCTGGTCGCACAGCTGCGGGCGGCCGGTCTGGCACCAGCGGCACTTGCCGCACATGCTCACAAAAGAACTGAGCACGTGGTCGCCGACCGCGTATTCGCTCACGCCTTCGCCGACGGCGACGACCACGCCGGCGCCTTCGTGCCCGAGCACGAGGGGAGCGGGCATCGGGATCGTGCCGTTGGTGGCGGACAGGTCGCTGTGGCAGATGCCGCAGGCCGCCATCTTGATCATTACCTCGCCGCGCCGCGGGAATTCGACCTCGATCTCCTCGACCACCACCGGTTCCCCGGTGGTGCGGCAGACCACGGCCTTGGCGCGCTGGTACCTGGTTTCGCTCATGAAGCCATCCTCCTTGGTTGATTGCGTACGCGTCAGGCGCGGCGCGGCATCCCGCCGGGCGGGAATGGTGTGGTGGATGGGGAAGCGGACGGGTGACCCCGGCCGCATGAGGTGACATGCAAGGTGACATGCATTGTGACGTGCAATGCGTCGTGCAATGCGTCGTGCGATCCGTTCGTGCTCGACAAAACCTGAGCTCTCAACATGCTTCTGACTCCTGTGCGCGGGTTCCGGGGAACCCATGGGTATTCAGATCATTCGTTTTGCTAGGTGAAACAAAGCGGTGTAAAATGGAACGAAAAAAGAATACGACACTTTTGCATCGGTAGCAACGGTTAGTTCATCAGCAGGGCGCAGCGCCTCCCGCCGATGTTCTCCGTGCCGCGCCGAGGTGCCGCTGGCCTGGACCTGGAGCGCTATGCAGAACGGTTCAGCCAGTTTGCCATGCGAAATCGATCTCGGAAAGAGTCTTCGGCTCAATAGCAGAAGAATTCGCGCATTCGTATTCGTCTTCCTGCCGCGGTTTGCCGCGGTACTCAAACTGGGGTAAGCCATGCAAGCAAGCGAGATGAACCGCAATGCCGACGAATCCGAGACAGGTGAGGGTCTGGACGCGTCGAAGAACAACGAGGACCGCTACTACATCACGGCCCTCGCACGCGGGCTCGAGGTGCTGGCCTGCTTCCGCTCGGCCGACAAGGGCCTGACCAACCACCAGATCGCCGAACGCTGCGGCCTGCCGAAGTCCACGGTCACGCGCATCACTTATACGCTGACGCGGCTTGGCTACCTGGTGCAGGAAACGGGCGGACGCTACATGCTCGGCACCGCCACGCTCGGCCTGGGCAGTGCGATGCTGGCGCGCCTCGACATCCGCCAGCTGGCGCGGCCGATGATGCAGGAGCTGGCCGATTTTTCCGGCACCACGGTGTCGATCGCGATGCGCGACCGGCTGTCGATGATCTACGTGGAAGTCTGCCGCAGCACGGCGGCACTGTCGCTGTCGCTGCAGGTCGGCTCGCGCATGCCGCTCGCCATCTCGGCCATCGGCCGCGCCTACCTGGTCAAGGCGTCCGAGCAGGAACGCAAGGACATCCTGAGCCGCGCGCTCGAGCTCGACGAGATGGCCTTCACGTCCATGAAGGACGGGCTGGAACGCGGCCTGCGCGACTACGCGCAGTACGGTTGCACCACTTCTTTCGGCGAATGGCAGAAGGACGTCAACGGCATCGCGGTCGGCTTCTTCCCGATCGGCGGCAGCCAGCTCATGTCGATCAACTGCGGCGGGGCGGCGGCGGGCGGGGGGGGGGG
>DNCF01000020.1:9243-9860 GCA_003484545.1 Massilia sp.
ATGTCGATCAACTGCGGCGGGCCGTCGTCGAGCGTGTCGACGGAATTCCTGCTGAACGAGGTCAGGCCGCGTCTGATCGAGATTGCGTCGCGGCTGGAGTCGTGAGAGCCCGGTGTCACCTGCTCTTGCGCACGGCCGGATCGACAACGAACTCCAGAGAAGCGACAGATGCGCGTGCACCAGCCTGAATCCTCAAAGTGCGGCGAACGATGGGCGGCGCATCCAGCAGCGTGCAGTGAATGGAAGGGCCTGTATCGTGGCGCATTTCCGTTGTACGCAACTGTTTTTCTTTTTATAGTCGTGGTTACTTGTCCTGCGCCCGGCTTGCGAGGTCGCGGGCTTTCCTCCTCTTGAGAATCCCATGAACAAATCCATCCTCATTACCGGCGCCGGCCGTGGTATCGGCGCGGCCTGCGCGCTCCTGGCGGCCGGGCAGGGCTACCGGGTCTGCGTCAACTACCTGTCCGACGATGCCGCAGCGAGCGGCGTCGTCGACGCGATCGCCGCCCGTGGCGGCGCGGCCTTCGCGGTCAAGGCGGACGTCTCGGACGAAGAACAGGTCGAACGCATGTTCCGCGAGATCGACGCGCGTTTCGGGCGCCTGGACGCGCTGGTCA
>DNCF01000020.1:10081-10522 GCA_003484545.1 Massilia sp.
CAATGCCGGCGTGCTGTCGCAGCAGATGCGGGTCGACCAGATGCGCGCCGCCCGCATTCATCGCATCATGGCGACGAACGTGGTCGGCAGCATCCTGTGCGCGCGCGAGGCCGTGCGGCGGATGTCGACCAGCCACGGCGGGCCTGGCGGCGCCATCGTCAACGTGTCTTCCCGTGCCGGCGTGCTCGGCGCCGCGGGCGAGTATGTCGACTATGCGGCGTCGAAGGCCGCCATGGATGCGCTGACGATCGGTTTGTCGAAGGAGGTCGCGGGCGAGGGCATCCGTGTGAACGGGGTGCGTCCGGGCCTGATCGAGACGGAGATGCATGCGAGCGGCGGCGAGCCGGGCCGCGTGGCGCGGCTCGCCGCCTCGGTGCCGATGGGCCGCGGAGGGCACGCGTCCGAGGTGGCACAGGCGGTGCTGTGGCTGCTCTCCGACGC
>DNCF01000179.1:0-2148 GCA_003484545.1 Massilia sp.
TGCGCGGTCGAAACCTTCGTCCACTTCGACGTGGTCGCCCACCAGCTTGGCGCGTTGCGGCGCCGGTGCGGCGTTCTCGACCTTGGCCTGCGCGGCCTGCACCTGCTCGGGCGCGGTGGCGCCGGTCAGGCGCGCCACCAGGCGGCCCAGGAACTGGGCTTCCAGCGTCGGGTCGTTCGGACGCACGGTCCAGACCGTGGATTCCTTCTGGGCGCCGGTCAGCACCTCTTCGGCGCCGCGGTGGCTGATGTAGATTTCGGTCGAGCCGTCCGGCAGGCGCTCGAGGCGGGTGCGGTACTTGTCGCGCTCGCCGGTCGAGTAGGCGCGGTCGAACACCTTGCCGAGCGTGTTGCGCAGGAAGTCCTGCGGGATCTTCGAACGGTTCTCGGCCCACTCGGTTTCCATCACGCCGGTTGCAGGCGATTCGCTGGCCAGGCCGAAGCCGGCGTCTTCCCAGAACTGGCGCACCTGCGGCCACAGTTGCTCGGGCGTCTGCTTGACCACCAGCCAGCGCTGGTCGCCGGCGCGTTCGACGCGCACGGCGTCGGTCGAGACGGGTCCAATAGAACCGGCAGCTGTACCGGCGGCTTGCGCCGACGGCACACTGCCTGCCCCGGCAGCCTGCGACTGCTGGAAGCCGGAAGCGGTGGCGACGCCGCTCTTGTCCGGGGTTGCGTAACGATTGTCCTTCTGGAGCTGGGTCAGGTCGGGCGGCACGTCCAGCGGCGGCGCCTTCTTCGACGACTTGTAATCCACCTTGTCCGACTCGAACACGGTGGTGCAAGCCGCCATGTTCAGGGCCAGTGCGGAAAGCACCAGCACGCGTGCGGCGGTCGGAGCGGAAACGCGGGTCGCGAGGGTCTTCTTGTTGCGAGTAGTCATATCGTTACGAGTTCAGATCTGTAAACCAACACCCTTGCGGGACTCAGGATTGCGGCAGGAGGCCCGCCTCGCGCAGCGCAACGCGCACGGTGTCGTGGAACGGCGCCGACAGTGGCGCCAGCGGCAGGCGCAGGCCCGCCGGCATCTTGCCCATTTCCGCCAGCGCCCACTTGACCGGCACCGGGTTGGGCTCGACGAACAGCTTGGCATGCAGTTGCAGCACGCTGTTGTTGATCTCGATGGCGCGGGCAATATTGCCTGCCATGGCCGCTTCGCACAGTTCGTGCATGGCGCGCGGCGCCACGTTGGCGGTCACCGAGATGTTGCCCGCGCCGCCGCAGAACATCAGCGCCATGGCGGTCGGATCGTCGCCCGAGTAGACGGCGAAGGACTTGTCCACCATCTTCAGCAGCTCGATGCCGCGGCCGATATTGCCGGTAGCATCTTTCACGCCGACGATGTTGTCGATCGGCGCCAGGCGCGCGATGGTCTCGTTGCTCATATCGGCAACGGTACGGCCCGGCACGTTGTACAGGATCACCGGCAGGTCCACCGCTTCGGCGATGGCCTTGAAGTGACGGTACATGCCTTCCTGGGTCGGACGGTTGTAGTAGGGGACGACCTGCAGCGAGGCGTCGGCGCCGACTTCCCTGGCGTGACGCGTCAGCGCGATCGCTTCGGCGGTCGAGTTGCCGCCGGTGCCGGCGATGACGGGGATGCGGCCGGCCACGTGGTCGACGGCCAGCTTGACCAGCTCGCAGTGCTCTTCCGGGCTGACGGTCGCCGATTCGCCGGTGGTGCCGACGATGACGATGCCGTCGGTGCCTTCGGCCACGTGCCAGTCGATCAGTTTGCGCAGGCTGTCCTTGTCGAGACTGCCATCCTCAAACATCGGCGTGACGATTGCTACTATGCTGCCCTTAATCATAATCTCTGGTACGTGTCGGAAAATAAAAATCTGATTGTAGCGGATAGCCCGGTGCTATGGTTCATTAACCGCAGATAAATGGTCGAGCCGGGCCTCGGTTTGCGGGAAGCCCGCCGCAGCCGCGCACAGGCGCTGCACGCGTGCCGGCTTGGGTTCCCGAATGACGCCGTCCTCGTAGGCCACCACGCGCAGGCCCGCGGCCGCGGCCACTTCCAGCAGTTCGCCGGGGCGCAGCAGGAAGGCCGGATTCGAGGGCTTGCCGAAGGCTTCGTTGCCCAGCGCGAAAGTTTCGTAGATCAGCACGCCGCCCGGCGCCAGGCTCGCGGCCAGGTCCGCCA
>DNCF01000179.1:2425-2571 GCA_003484545.1 Massilia sp.
GGCTCGCGGCCAGGTCCGCCATCAGCGGGCGGTGCAGGTAGTTGGTAACGACGATGCCGGCAAAGCGGCCCGCCGCGAACGGCCAGCGGGCGCCCTCCGCTTCCAGGTCATGCGCCAGCGTGACGATGCCGGGAGATCGGAAGAGC
>DNCF01000181.1:0-140 GCA_003484545.1 Massilia sp.
ATTGACCACTCTCGCCGGCGCCAGTTTGCTGCTGCTCGCCGGCTGCGCGTCGACCGGCCCGACGCAGGCGCCGCCCCAAGCCGCCGCCCAGGCCGACACCGGCCCGCGCGCCAAGAACGTCATCTTCTTCCTCGGCGACG
>DNCF01000181.1:307-9839 GCA_003484545.1 Massilia sp.
TTCCTCGGCGACGGCATGGGCATCAACACGCTCACCGCCGCGCGCATCTACGCCGTCGGCGAAGAAGGCGAGCTGACCATCGACACGCTGCCGGAATCGGCCTTCGTGAAGACCTTCTCGAACGACGCCCAGGTCACCGACAGCGCCGCCTCGATGTCGGCCTACATGACCGGCGTGAAACAGAACAACGGCGTGATCTCGATGTCCTCGGACACGCGTTCCATCGCGCCCGCAGCCGACGCGAACGGCAACAAGCAGGTAAGCCGTTGCGAGAATGGCCGTCCGGTGCCGACCCTGGCCGAACTGGCCAAGGCGCGCGGCATGGCCGCCGGCGTGGTCACCACCACCAGCGTCACCGACGCCACCCCGGCCGCGACCTATGCCCACGCCTGCCACCGCAAGGTCGAATCCGACATCGCGGCAAGCCTGGTGCCAGGCGGCGCCGGCTTCAATGCGGCATTGGGCGCGAACGGTCTCGATCTCGTGTTCGGCGGCGGCGCGCAGTTTTTCGCACCAAGCGCGCAGGGCGGCAAGCGCGCCGACGGCCGCAACCTGGTCGAGGAGCTGAAAGCGAAAGGCTGGCGCTACGCCGCGGACACGCAGCAGATGCAGGCCCTGGCCGCGACCGCGCAGCCGGTCATCGGCCTGTTCGCCCAGAACCACTTCACCTATGAAGCGGCGCGCGACGCGCAAAAGCAGCCGGCGCTGGCCGACATGACCGCCAAGGCGATCGACATCCTGTCGCGCAACCAGAACGGCTTCTTCCTGATGGTGGAGGGCGGCCTGATCGACCACGCGCTGCACGCCACCCTGGCCAAGCGCGCGCTGCAGGAGACGGTCAGCTACAACGCGGCCTTGAAGGTCGCGATCGACAAGATGCGGGCGATCGATCCGGGCCTGAAGAACACCCTGATCGTGGCTACCGCCGACCACGACCACACCCTGCTGATCAACGGCTATTCGCCGCGCACCGGCAAGACCACCGCCACCAATCCGGGCGTGCTGGGCCTGGTGCGCAGCCTGCCGGACGGAAAGGTCCGCCTCGACAAGGACGGCGCGCCGTTCACCATCCTCGGCTTCGGCACCGGCGAGCACCGGGTGCAGGGCAGCCGCAAGGGCGTGCAGCTGACCGACGAGATCGCGGCCGGCGACGACTACCACCAGGAAGCGGTGGTGCGCACGCGCACGGGCGCCGAGACCCACGGCGGCGCCGACGTGTACCTGGGCGCGATCGGCGCCAATGCCGAGCTGTTCCGCGGGACCATCGACAACACCCGCGTCTTCAGCCTGATCAAGACCGCGGCCGGCCTGTGAGCGCCGCAGGAGAGCAAGCAATGAACAAGAAACGCATCACCGCGCTGCTGCTGGCGGCCTGCTTCGGCCTTGGGGCGCAAGCCCAGAGCCTGTCTTCCGCGCCCGCCGCCAAACCGCAGGCGAAGAACATCATCTTCTTCCTCGGCGACGGCATGGGGCCGACCACGATCACCGCCGCGCGCATCTTCAAGGCCGGCGAAGACGGCCTGCTGAATTTCGAGCGCCTGGACCGCACCGCGCGCATCAAGACCTACTCAAACGACGCCCAGGTGACCGACAGCGCGCCCTCGATGGGCGCCTACATGACTGGCGTGAAGATCAACAACGACGTGATCTCGATGAAGGACGCCAAGCCGGTCGCGCCCGCCAAGGACGCCAACGGCAACGCCAGCATCGACCGCTGCGGCGCGGACAACGGCAGCTCGCCGATGACCATCCTGGAACTGGCCAAGGCGAACGGCAAGTCGGTGGGCGCCGTCACCACCACCGAGCTGACCCATGCCACCCCGGCCTCGACGTTTGCCCACGTGTGCGACCGCGACATGGGCTACACGATCGCCCAGCAGGTGGTGCCGGGCGGCGCCGGCTACAACCCGCGCCTGATGGACGGCGTCGACGTGCTGATGGGCGGCGGAAAGATCCACTTCACGCCTTTCGATGCGAAACGCAACCCGAAGGGCCGCGGCGACGGGCGCGACCTGATCGCCGAACTCGGTGCGCGCGGCTACTTCGTCGCCAATACCCGCGCCGACATGCAGTCCGCGCGCGCCGGCCGCAAGTTCGTCGGCATCTACGCCGACAGCCACCTCGACTACGCGTCCAAGCGCCGCCCGGAACAGCCGACGCTGGCCGAGATGACGGCCAAGGCGATCGAGCTGCTGTCGCAGAACCAGAAGGGCTTCTTCCTGATGGTCGAAGGCGGCAAGATCGACCACGCGCTGCATGACACCAATGCCCGCAACGCCCTGGTCGAGACGGTGGCCTTCGACGAGGCGATCCAGACCGCGGTGGACCGCATGCGCGCGCTCGACCCGGGCCTGGAGAACACCCTGATCGTGGTGACCGCGGATCACGACCACACCATGGTCCTGAACGGCTACCCGAAGCGCGGCAACCCGGTGCTCGACATCGTGCGCGGCTACGCCAACGGCGAACCGACCCGCGACGCCGACGGCAAGACCTTCACCACCCTGGTCTTCGGCAACGGCCCGAACCGCCCGGACGTGCGCGCCGACGTCGACAGCGCCACCGCCCTGTCCGAGGGCTATCACCAGGAGACGGGCGTGCGCTGGTCGAGCGAATCGCACGGCGGCGGCGACGTGAAGCTGTACGCGACCGGCGCCGGTTCCGCGCCGTTCAAGGGCACGATCGAGAATACCCGCGTGTTCGACCTGATGAAGGCGGCGTTCGGGTTTTAACCGGATCGCTCGCGGCGAACCCTACGGGTTCCGCCGCGGTTATTTATTCGCCCCAAAAACAAAAAGCCCCGATCACACGACCGGGGCTTTTTACGTTCAGGCTTTTGGACAGCCAGGCTTTTCTTTATTTCAGGTGATTCGAAATGAGCTTGGTCATTTCGAACATCGACACTTGCGCCTTGCCACCGAAAACGGCTTTCAGCTTGTCGTCGGCGTTGATCATCTGGCGGTTGTCCGCAGCCTGCAGATCCGCTTTCTTGATGTATTCCCAGACCTTCTTGGTCACTTCCGTGCGTGGCAGCGGCTTGTTGCCGACCACTGCGGCCAGCTCGGCCGACGGCGTCAGCTCTTTCATGAAAGCGGCGTTCGGCTTGCGTGCCGCGGCCGGCTTCTTTGCTGCCGCGGCCTTCGGTGCTGCTTCCTTGGCAGGAGCTGCGGCCTTCTTCGCCGCAGGCTTGGCGGCTGGCTTTGCGGCGGCCTTCTTTGCGGGCGCTGCTGGGGATTTCTTGGCTGTTGCCATCTTCGAGCCTCCTAAACGAACATAAGTAAAAGTTGCGCAATTCATCGCACGGCTTATATTGGTGTCGTTTTAGCGTTCCTGCAAGTCTTTTTCACCATTTTTTCATTCTATTCGATCCAAAATTCGGGGTTTGGGTGCCGGGCGCATCGATAGAGTGAAAAACCACGCAAAAACCGACGTAAAAACGCCGCGCCGGACAAGCGTCGGGCACGGCGTTCGTGGAGGCGAAAAACGCCAGGAGCGCTTACCGCATGCCGGGCATCATGCCCTTCATCCCGCGCATCATCTTCATCAGGCCACCGCCCTTGAGCTTCTTCATCATGGTCTGCATCTGGTCGTACTGGTTCAGCATGCGGTTCACTTCCTGCACCTGCACGCCGGCGCCGGCGGCGATGCGGCGCTTGCGGTTGGCCTTGATCAGCTCCGGCTTGGCGCGTTCCTGCGGCGTCATCGAGTCGATGATGCCGACCATGCGCCGCACCTGCTTCTCGGCCTGGTCCATGTTGGCGCCGGCCGCGGCCTGCTGGAACTGCGCCGGCAGTTTGTCGAGCAGGCCCGACATGCCGCCCATCTTCTTCATCTGGGTCAGCTGCGCCTTGAAGTCGTTCATGTCGAAACGGCCGCCCGACTTGATCTTGTTGGCCATGTCCTGGGCGGCCTTCTCGTCGACGCCCTTGCGCGCTTCTTCCACCAGCGCCAGGATGTCGCCCATGCCCAGCACGCGGTTCGCCATGCGGCTCGGGTCGAAGGCTTCCAGGCCGTCCAGCTTTTCCGAGACGCCGGCGAACTTGATCGGCTTGCCGGTCACGTGGCGCACCGACAGCGCCGCGCCGCCGCGCGAGTCGCCATCGAGCTTGGTCAGCACGATGCCGGTCAGGGGCAGGGCGTCGTTGAAGGCCTTCGCGGTGTTGATCGCGTCCTGGCCCAGCATGGCGTCGACCACGAACAGGGTCTCGATCGGCTTCACGGCGCCGTGCACCGCGGCGATCTCCTGCATCATCGCTTCGTCGATACCGAGGCGGCCGGCGGTGTCGATGATCAGGACGTCGTGGTAGTGCTTCTTCGCCCAGTCGAGTGCGTTCTTCGCGATGTCGACCGGCTTGTCGGAGGCGGTGGTCGGGAAGAAGTCGGCGCCGACCTGCTTGGTGACCGATTCCAGCTGCGCGATTGCGGCGGGGCGGTAGACGTCGGCCGAGACGGTCAGGACCTTTTTCTTCTTCTGTTCCTTCAGGTATTTCGCGAGCTTGCCGACGGTGGTGGTTTTACCGACACCCTGCAAACCGGCCATCAGGATGATCGCCGGCGGCTGCTGGGCGAACGACAGTTGCGTCGCTTCGGGGCCGAGGTCGGCGCCCATCAGGGCGGCCAGCTCGCGCTGCACCACGCCGACCAGGGCCTGGCCCGGGCTGAGCGAGCCGATGACTTCTTCGCCCAGCGCTTTTTCCTTCACTTTGGCGATGAATTCGCGCACCGCCGGCAGCGCCACGTCGGCCTCGAGCAGCGCGAGGCGCACTTCGCGCAGCATCTCGGCGGTGTTCGCCTCGGTCAGACGCGCCTCGCCGCGCATGGTCTTGACGACCTTGGCAAGGCGTTGGGTAAGGTTATCTAGCATGTTCTACCTGACTATCTATATATAAGACGGCATTCGGGAAACCGCCATTTTACCCTGCGCAAGGTTGTCCTGCCCGTCCAGCGGGCAACGGCTACGCCTTTTTTCGGTGCGCGTTCTGCCTTGGGTCACAACTGTTCATTGTCGCGTTTGACACATCTAACGTTCCCATATAGCCTTTTCCCGCCGGCATCACAATGGGACAAACGATGGCGGCATCCGGCACCACCGCAGCAGCCAACCGATTTTGACGAAGCGCACAACGGAGACAAGGCATGACTAAAGTGTTCGGCAAGACCCTGATCGCAATGACCCTGCTGGCCGCGGCCGGCGCCCAGGCCCAGGACGTGGTAAGGCTGGGTAACCTCAAGTTCGCCCATTACGGCGCCGTCTCGTACATCAAGGAAATCGCGCCCAAGTGCGGCATCAAGGTCGAGGAAAAGATCTTTCCGAAGGGCTTGGACGTCATGCAGGCGATTATCGCGGGCGAGCTCGATGTCGGCACCACCGCCTCGGAGGCCGCGATCTCGGGCCGCGCCGGCGGCGCCCCGATCTATGTCGTGGCCGGTTTCGCCAAGGGCGGCGCGCGCCTGGTGGCGCGGCCCGACCTGAAGATCACCAGCGTGCCGCAACTGAAGGGCAAGCGCGTGGGCGTCACGCGCGGCGGCATCCAGGAAGTGCTGCTGCTGGCGGAACTGGCCAAGCACAACATGAAGGCCGACGCCGCGCCCGGCAAGGACGTGCAGCTGGTATTCCTGCCCTACGCCGACCTGAACCAGGCGCTGCTGGGCAAGCAGATCGACGCCATGATGCAGTCCGAGCCACAATCCTCGCAGGCGATCAACAAGGGCTTCGGCGCCGAGGTGCTGAAACCCTACGACACCCCGATCGGCGAGCCGATCCGCACCATGGTCATGACCGAGAAGTTCTACAAGGAGCGGCGTCCGGTGGCGGAGAAGTTCATGCGCTGCTTCGTGCAGGCCACCAAGACCTTCATCGACAACAAGAGCCTGGCCGAGAAGTACGTGCGCGAGGTCGTGTTCAAGGGCCAGATCACGACGGACGACTTCAACGACGCGATCGGCAATTCCGAGTACTCCTACGACATCACGCCCGAGCACATCCAGATCACCACCGACACCATGGTCAAGACCGGCGTCGGACGCATGAGCAAGCCGCCGGTGGCGAAGGACTGGGTCAGGACCGACCTGCTGGACGCGGCCAAGAAGAGCCTGAATATCCAGTAAGCCAACGCATTCACGCTTGGGGGCGTCATGAAAAAGCGTAATTGGGGCGAAATCGGCATCGGCATGGTGGTGCCGGTGCTGGCGATCGGCATCTGGCAGTGGGTGGCAAGCATGGGCTGGGTCAATCCCCAGGTGCTGCCCTCGCCGCTGGCGGTGTGGGAGCGGTGGGTGGCCTACCTGCTGCCGCTCACGCCATTCGAGAGCTATACCGAGGGCGGCTGGTGGCACTGGGCCTTCTCGGGCGAGCTGATCGTCGATACCCTCACCAGCCTGTACCGGGTGGTGGTGGGCTTCCTGATCGGCGCCGGGCTGGCGCTGCCGCTCGGGCTGGCGATGGGGGCGAGCAAGTCCGTCTATGCCTGGTTCAATCCGCTGGTGCAGATCCTGCGCCCGATCCCGCCGATCGCCTACATCCCGCTGGCGATCCTGTGGTTCGGGCTGGGCAATCCGCCGGCCGTGTTCCTGATCGCGCTGGGCGCCTTCTTCCCGGTGCTGATGAACACCATCGCCGGGGTGCGCCACGTGGACGGCATCTACCTGCGCGCCGCGCGCAACCTGGGCGCGAGCGGCACCACCATGTTCGTGCGCGTGATCCTGCCGGCCGCCGTGCCCTATATCCTGTCGGGCGTGCGGATCGGCATCGGCACCGCCTTCATCGTCGTCATCGTGTCCGAGATGATCGCGGTGAACAACGGCCTGGGCTACCGCATCCTGGAAGCGCGCGAGTACTTCTGGTCGGACAAGATCATCGCCGGCATGATCACGATCGGCCTGCTGGGCCTGGCGATCGACATCGGCATGAACCGCCTGAACAACTATCTGCTGCGCTGGCACCGCGGCCTGGAGCATTGAGATGGACGCATCGAAAGCAATCCATATTCAGATCAACGGCGTGAACAAGGTCTTCGCCAGCGAGGACCGCCAGGTGGTGGCGCTGCAGGACATCAACCTGGACATTCCGCGCGGCCAGTTCACCTGCCTGCTCGGGCCTTCCGGCTGCGGCAAGTCGACCCTGCTCAACGCCGTGGCCGGCTTTTCGCCGCCCACCAGCGGCACGATCCTGGTCGACGGCACGCCGGTGGCCGCGCCGGGGCCGGACCGCGGCATGGTGTTCCAGGAATATGCGCTGTTCCCCTGGATGACGGTCGAGCAGAACGTCGGCTTCGGCCTCGACATCAAGGGCATGCCGAAAGCCGAGATCGCCCGCACCGTGGATGGGTTGCTGCGCATGCTGTCGCTGTCGGACTTCCGCCAGCGCTACCCGAAGGACCTGTCGGGCGGGATGCGCCAGCGGGTGGCGATCGCGCGCGTGCTGGCGCTCGATTCGCCGATCATGCTGATGGACGAGCCCTTCGGGGCGCTGGACGCACTTACCCGGCGCAACCTGCAGGACGAGCTGCTGCGCATCTGGGCCGAGCTGAAGAAGACCATCCTGTTCGTCACCCACAGCATCGAGGAGGCGATCTACATGGCCGACCGCATCGTGGTGATGACCTACCGCCCCGGCACGGTCAAGCGCGACATGCTGGTCGACCTGCCGCGCATGCGCGACCCGGCCGCGCCCGAGTTCAACGCCCTCAAGCGCGAACTCGGCCAGATGGTGATGGAAGAGCAGCAACGCCATCACAGCGACGAGCTGCGCATGGCGGCGGTGGATTAGGCAAGCCTGAAGGCGGGGAGGGGGCTGCCACCGGCGTTTCCCGATGGTGTAGACTGCCGGTATGCAGAACACCCTCTTTTTCGCCGCGGCCTTCCTGTACGCGGCTTGCGCCCTGCTGCCGTCGCGCCGGGGCGCCGTCATATCAAGCGTCACCGCGCTGGCCTGGCTGGTCCATGGCGCGGCGCTGTGGAGCGCCGCCTTCGGGCCGGGCAGTTTGCGCATCGGCTTTGCCATCATGCTTTCGGCCGCGCTGTGGGTCTCGGTGGCCGCCTACTGGGTTGAGAACCGCAACTTCGCGCTCGACGGCCTGCGCCGCCTGGTGATGCCCTGCGCCTTCGGCGCGGCGCTGCTGCCGGTGCTGTTCCCGGGGGCGATCATGGCCGTCGAAAGCCAGTCGAGCGCCTTCGGCTGGCACGTGGCGGTCGCCGTGCTTGCCTACAGCACGCTGACGATTGCCGCCTTCCACGCGGTGCTGATGGCGCTGCAGGAAACCCGGCTGCACGCGCGCACCGCGACCACGAGCGGCGGCGGCTGGTTCGGCGGCGCGATCGACCAGTTGCCGGCCCTGCTCACCATGGAAAAGCTGCTGTTTCGCCTGATCGGCATCGGCTTCGTCCTGCTCAGCCTGACCGTGCTGTCGGGCGTGGTGTTCTCGGAGCAGCTGTTCGGGCGCGCGCTGCGCTGGGACCACAAGAACGTGTTCGCGCTGCTGTCCTGGATCCTGTTCGCGGCCTTGCTGGCGGGGCGCCACTGGCGCGGCTGGCGCGGCAAGACCGCGCTGCGCTTCACGCTGGCGGGTTTCGCGACGCTGGCGCTGGCCTATGTCGGCAGCCGCTTCGTGCTCGAAGTCGTCCTGCACCGGGGGATCGCATGAGCCGCCTCCTGTTCTGGATCGCGCTGATCGCCCTGATCGGCTTCGCGGTGCGCGCCAAGTTGCGCGCCGCGATACGCCGCCACGAGGACAGCACGCCGCCGCGGCCGGGCAACCCGCCGCCGGCGCCAGGAACGCAGATCGAAAACATGACCCGCTGCGCGCATTGCGGCCTGCATTTCCCGGCCTCCGAAGCGGTGCGTGCCGACGGCCTGGACTACTGCAGCCCGGCCCACGTGCGCCTGCCGCCGCAGTAGGCCCCCGATCTTGAAGATCCGCTGGCCGGCGCTGTCCACGCAGTCGCGCGCAACCTTCTGGCGCTCGCTGCAGGCGCTGAACGTCACCCGCATCGTCATCGGGGTGGTGCTGCTGCTCTACCTGGCCTTCGACGTGCGCGACGGCCGCGCCACCACCGATCCGGCCTATGCGCGCACCTGCATCGCGTATTTCGCCGCCGCGGTCCTGTTCGGCCTGCTGACCACCTTCTGGAAGCGCCGCTTCCCGCTGCAACTGGCCTGCCAGATCGCGACCGACCTGGCGACCATCTCGCTGCTCTACCTGGCGGCCGGCGGCCTGCGCAGCGGCCTGGGCATCCTCTACCTGTTTCCGCTGGCCGGCGCCGCCATCCTCGCGCCCCTGGTGCTGGCGCTGTTTGCGGCCTCGATCGCGTCGATCTTCATCCTGCTCGAAGCTTCCTGGCAGATTTTCGCGCGCGAAGGCGAGCCGCCGCTGATGCAGGCCGGGATGTACGGCGTGGCCTTCTTCGCCGTGGTCCTGCTGGTCAACCGGCTGGCGGCGCGCCTGATCGGGCAGGAGGAGCTGGCGTCCCAGCGCGGCCTCGACCTGCAGGTGCAGCAATCGATCAACGAGATCGTGATCGCCGACGTCGGCGA
>DNCF01000180.1:0-1620 GCA_003484545.1 Massilia sp.
AGCCGTAACGCAGTGTCAGCGCCACCCGCCGCCCCGCGGCGTGATGGCGCATCGAGGTCACCATGTGGCACAGGTGGCGGGCGGCGTCGCGCGCCTCGGCCTCGCCGAGGCCAGGCATCAGCACCGCGAAGCGGTCGCCGGCATAGCGGCACAGCAGGTCCTCGTTGCGCAGGTTCAGCAGCAGCATGTGCGCCACCGCCTGCAGGACGCGGTCGCCTTCGGCATGGCCATGCTCGCGGTTGATGCGGTGGAATGCATCGATATCGAACAGCACCAGCACGCAGCCGGCCTGATGTTCGCGCCGCGCTTCCAGGGAGAGCTGCTGGCGCAGGTAGGCGGCGTCGGCAAGCTGGGTGATGCGGTCGAAAGGACGATGGCTGCGGAACAGCCGCTCGCGCTTGCGCATGTGGTCGGTCAGCGTGGCCTGCTCGTGACGCCAATACACCAGCCCCGCGGTCAGGACCAGCATCCCGAGCGGGAGCAGGGATTCGAGCGCGTTATCCCATACGGCGCCGCGCTCGATATCGATCATCTCGTCCAGACAATCGGCCCAGGAGCCGAGCATGATGCAGGCCAGGCCGCCCGCCAGCAGGCGCGTGACGCGGCCGTCGGGCCGGCTGCTCAGGACGATCAGGCACCACAGCGCCGCCAGCAGGGCGGTGCCGCCTTCGCCGGCGATGTCCATCCAGTTCCACTGGGCGACCGGAATCGCCTGCCCGGCTGCGGCGAACAACAGGGTGCAGGCGCCGGCCAGGCTGGCGACCAGGAGGGCGGGGCGGATCAGGGCATGCATGGGAGCGGATGGCAAACGCGGATCGCCGCAACATAGCGCAGGCATGTGACCGCAGCATGACAGGATGGCAAAGCCGTTGCGCCGGGGCCCGGGGTCGAAACGGCTCACTTCATCGTGCGCCGATGCGCCCCGCCGCGCCGGCCTTGCCCGCGGCCGAACGCTGGCGCCAGGTCAATTCGGCTCATTCGGGAACGCTGCGAGGCCGGCGGCCGGGCCGGGGCCGGCATCGGTCACCGATACGTCATATTCGCCCACGACAATCCGCCCCACATCAACCAACTCCGTGCTCCCATGCGCCATCTAGCCCTACCCGCCGTGACCGCCAGCCTGCTGGCCGCCGCCGGCGTCCATGCCGCCGAACCGGCGAGCGTGATCGTTACCGGACAGCGCGCCAGCCTGGCGCGCGCCATCGCCGTCCAGGAACAGGCGGACCATATCGTCAGCGTCGTCAGCAGCGACGACATCGGCCACCTGCCCGACAAGAACGCTGCCGAAGCGCTGGCCCGCGTGCCGGGCGTCTCGGTCCAGCGCGACCAGGGCGAAGGCCGCTACGTCGTGGTGCGCGGCCTGGACGCCGACTACAACAGCGTGACCATCAACGGCGCCCTGGTGCCCTCGCCGGAAGCGACGCGCCGCGCGGTGGCGCTCGACGTGCTGCCGGCGGGCCTGGTGCGCTCGCTGGAAGTGTCGAAGTCGCTCACGCCCGACCAGGATGCGAACTCGCTGGGCGGCAGCGTCGAGGTCAAGACCCTGTCCGCTTTCGACCTGCCGGGCAAACTGTTCAGCGCCGGCACGGCCGTCAGCCGCGACGGCAACACCGGCCAGAA
>DNCF01000180.1:1919-2159 GCA_003484545.1 Massilia sp.
GGCCCAGCGCTTCATGGACGGGAAACTCGGCGTCGCAGCGGGCGTGTCGGGCGAGAAGCGCAAGTTCGGTTCCGACAACGTGGAAACGGGCGGCGCCTGGGATGGCCAGCGCCTGTCCGGCTTCGAGCTGCGCGACTACCTGCCCCAGCGCGAGCGCCGCGCCGCCGCCGTCAACCTGGACTACCGTCCGGACGCCGCAACCAGCGTCGCCGTGCGCGGCTTCGTCAGCCGCTTCTCGGA
>DNCF01000180.1:2409-3077 GCA_003484545.1 Massilia sp.
CTTCGTCAGCCGCTTCTCGGACGACGAGGTGCGCGACCGCCTCACCGTGGGCAAGTTCGGCGGCGACGACATTGCCGAGGGCGACACCGACAGCGCCCGCGTCGAGCGCCGCCTGCGCCAGCGCAAGTACACGCAGGAGATCCGTTCGCTCACCGGCTCGCTCGACCACCGCTTCGGGAATGCCTGGAAGCTGCACCTGGAAGCGGCGCACAGCCGCGCCACCGACGACACGCCGGATGCGATCAGCGATGCGCGCTTTCGCGGCGCGGACGACTTCGAAGGGATCGGCTTCACGAATGGCCGCACGCCGCGCCTGGTCGCGCCGGACGCCGTGTTCGATCCGGCCAGCTACGAATTGAATACGCTGGCCCTGGAGCGCAGCCATGCCAGCGATACCACGCGCCAGTTGCGTCTCGACCTGCAACGCGACTTCGAGCTGGGCGACTGGGGCGGCGCCGTCAAATTCGGCGCCAAGGCGACCCGGCGCGACAAGGACAACGACACCGACGCATGGGAATACGGCAGCGACGATCCGGAAGATGGCGATTATTTCGGCGCGGGTCCGACCTCGCTGAGCGCCTTCGCCGGCCCCCGCCAGCTGGACTACAAGCTGGGCAGCATCGGCTATGCGATCGATCCGGCCCTGGTGCGCGCGCGCCTGGCCGGCC
>DNCF01000182.1:0-177 GCA_003484545.1 Massilia sp.
CAGATCGCCGCCGCCACCTCGGCGCGCGACGTGCTGAACGCCCAGGTCAAGGTGCTGCAGGCGCAGCTGAAGGATGCCCAGCAGCAGCTCGGCTACAGCCGCATCGTCGCGCCGGTCGACGGCCGCATCGGCCGCCGCAGCGTCGAAGTGGGCGCGCGCGTGCAGCCGGGCCAGCAA
>DNCF01000182.1:499-716 GCA_003484545.1 Massilia sp.
AACTGGTCGCCGTGGTCGAGGACAAGGTCTGGGTCACCGCCAACTTCAAGGAAACCCAGCTGGCCGGTCTGAAGCCGGGCCAGGAAGTCGAGCTGGCGGTCGACGCGCTGCCCGACGAGCACCTGGTCGGCCGCGTGGACAGCTTCTCGCCGGCCTCGGGCAACCAGTTCGCGCTGCTGCCGGCCGATAACGCGACCGGCAACTTCACCAAGATCGT
>DNCF01000182.1:912-4106 GCA_003484545.1 Massilia sp.
AAGATCGTCCAGCGCGTGCCGGTGAAGATCACGCTGTCGCAGCAGGACCAGCAGCGCCTGGCCGGCCGCCTGGTGCCGGGCATGTCGGTGGTCGCCGAGATCGACCTGCGCCAGAAGGCCGAGGCTACCCGCACCGCTTCGGCGAAGTGATCGCCCAGCCAATACCTTAGCCAAGGACCACCATGAGCACTACGACCAAGGCCGCGCCAGCCGCCTTCCCGGGCGCGCCGGCCGCCGGCGCGAGCATCGGGCTGCGCACCTGGATCGCGGTCGCCGCCGGCATGCTCGGCGCCTTCATGGCGGTGCTCGACATCCAGATCACCAACTCGTCGCTGCGCGACATCCTGGGCACGCTGTCGGCGACCCAGGAAGAGGGTTCCTGGATTTCCACCGCCTACCTGTGCGCCGAGATCGTCGTGATCCCGATGACGGCGCTGTTCGCGCGCGCCTTCGGGGTGCGCAACTACATGATCGGCACCACCGCGCTGTTCCTGGTCTTCTCGACCCTGTGCGGCGCGGCCTGGAACCTGGAAAGCATGATCGCCTTCCGCATGATGCAGGGCTTCACCGGCGGCGCGCTGATCCCGATGGCGATGACGCTGGTGATGACGCGCCTGCCAAGCTCGAAGCGCGCGGTCGGCATGGCGATCTTCGGCCTGACCGCGACCCTGGCGCCGGCGATGGGCCCGACCCTGGGCGGCTACCTGTCCGAGCTGTACGGCTGGCCCTCGATCTTCTACATCAACTGGGTGCCGGGCGTGCTGCTCATCGCCGGCATCGTCTGGGGCCTGGACAAGGAGAAGATGCAGGTCGGCCAGCTGGTCAACGCCGACTGGCTCGGCATCTTCCTGATGGCCATGGGCCTGGGCTGCCTGACCATCTTCCTGGAAGAGGGCAACTCGAAGGACTGGTTCGACTCGCAGTTCATCATCATCTTCGCGGCGCTGGCGCTGATCGGCATCCTCGGCTGGATCGCGAACAGTTTTGTCCGCCAACAGTCCTTCGTCAACCTGCGCCTCTACGGCCAGCGCAACTTCCTGGTCGCGACCGCGCTGTCGGCCGTCACTGGCATGGGCCTGTATGGCTCGTCCTACCTGCTGCCGCTGTATCTGGGCCAGATCGCCGGCTACACCCCGATGCAGATCGGCGAAGTGATCGCCTGGGTCGGCCTGCCGCAATTGATCGTGATGCCGTTCGCGGCGGCGCTGTCGTCGAAAGTCGACAACCGCATCATGTGCAGCTTCGGCCTGCTGCTGTTCGGCGGCTCCTGCCTGATGAACGCCTTCATGGACGCGACCACCGGCTACGACCAGCTGATGGTCACCCAGATCATCCGCGCCATCGGCCAGCCGTTCGTGATGCTGACCCTGTCGAACTTCGCGATGCAGGGCATCGCGCCGAAGGACATGCCTTCGGCCTCGAGCCTGTTCAACATGACGCGCAACCTGGGCGGCTCGGTCGGCATCGCGCTGCTCGCGACCTCGCTCACCAACCGCGAGCACTTCCACTCGGCGCGCATCGGCGAGGCGGTGTCGAGCTATGCGCCGGCGACCCAGGAGCGCCTGGAACAGATGACCCAGGCCTTCATCGCCAGCGGCATCGACCCGGCGACCGCCGCGAACCAGGCGATCGCCGCGCTGGACCGCATCGTGCGGCGCGAGTCCTACGTGATGGCCTACAACGACGGCTTCTGGATCGTCGGCCTGATCCTGATCTCGTGCATCGCCGTGGTCTGGCTGGCAGACAAGGTCAAGTCGCCCGGCGGCGCCGGCGGCGGTGGCCATTGAACCCATTCGATTGAAGAGAAAAACGATGTTCGAAACCTTTGCCAAGAAGCTCCCGCGCCGTGCGGCGCCCGCCGTGACAATTGCCATCGCTGCCGCCATGCTGGTGTCCGGCTGTTCGACGATCGGTCCGGATTTCGTGGCCCCGCAAGGCGCGCAGGAAGCCGCTTTCCGTCATGCTCCCGCAGCGCCGGCGGACAATGCGCGCCTGTCGGCGAGCTGGTGGACCGTGTTCGACGACCCCGCCCTGAACGAGCTGGAAAACCGCGCCCTGGGCAACAGCCCGGGCGTGCGCGCCGCGGCCCAGCGCCTGCTGCAGGCCCAGGCCCAGCTGGGCGTGGTGCGCGCCGGCCAGATGCCGAACCTGTCGGTGAACGCCGGCGTGTCGAACTCGCGCACCTCGGCCGAGACCGCGCAGGGCCAGGCGCTGGGCGGCCGCTCGATCGAGGGCGACAACTTCTCGGTCGGCGCCGCGCTGTCCTACGAACTCGACATCTGGGGCCGCGTGCGCCGCATCGTGGAAGCGGCCGACGCCCAGGCGCTGGCGGCCCAGGACGACCGCGACGCCGTGCTCCTGATGCTGTCGAGCCAGGTGGCGCAAAGCTACTGGACATTGCGGGGGCTCGATGCGGAACAAGCCATCCTCGCGGATGCCTTGTCCGCTCGGCGCGAGGCCCAGGAGCTGATCGAGGCGCGCTTCAACGCCGGCCTGTCGAACGAGCTGGACGTCTCGCGCACGCGCATCGAGCGCGCCAACGCCGAGGCCGACCTGCACGAGGTGCAGCGCCAGCGCAACCAGGTCGAGCATGCGCTGGCGGTGCTGGTCGGGGTGTCGCCGAGCACGCCGCTGGTCGCGCCGCAAGCCAAGCCGGCGCTGCCGCTGCCGCCGAGCATTCCGGTCGGCCTGCCGGCCAGCCTGCTGGCCCAGCGCCCGGACCTGGCCGCGAGCGTGGCCAACCTGAAGGCCGCCAACGCCCAGGTGGGCGTGGCCGAGGGCGCGTTCTATCCCTCGCTGACCCTGACCGGCAACTTCGGCTATGCCTCGGAATCGCTGCGCGACCTGGCGGGCGGCAGCGCGCGCCAGTTCTCGATCGGTCCGCTGGCGCTGTCGCTGCCGATCTTCGACGGCGGGCGCAACCGCGCCAACCTGGCGCTGTCGAAGGCGCGTTACGACGAGGCGGTGGCGAACCACGAGAACCGCCTGTTGACCGCTCTGCGCGAAGTGGAAGACGCGCTGTCGGACGTGCAGCAGCGCCAGAAACAGGGCGAGGTGCAGGCCCAGGCGCAAGAGGCCGCGGCGCGCGCGCTGCTGGTGGCGCAGGCGCGCTACGAGCGCGGCGTGTCGACCTACCTGGATGTGATCGACGCCCAGCGCAGCACGCTGGCGGCGGACCGCGCGGCGGCGCAGAT
>DNCF01000183.1:0-10655 GCA_003484545.1 Massilia sp.
TTCGCGCAGCTGCTCGACCAGGCCGTCGACATGGGCCGGCAGCGCATTCAGGCGCGCGATGTAGTTGCGGTAGTCTTCCTCGGTCGCGAAGGGCATCTGCGCCACCAGGCGCGGCAGGCGCACATGCAGGCCGTCCCAGGCAGTGATCGGCTGCGGATCGAAAGGGTGGAAGGCGAAGCGTGCGAGCTGGCGCTCCTTGTCGAAGATGAACAGGTCGAGCGACAGGCGTTCCTGCGCAGTCAGGCTGCCGCGGTCGAGGGCGCGCGCTTCTTCCAGGGCTTTATTGGCGTAGTCGAGCGCGGCGCGGCTGGCGGCCAGGCTGGTGTCGGACAGGCGCGCGTCGAAACGGTGCTCGCCGATGGTGGTGGCGTACTCGGGATCGTGCCGCAGCTGCCATTCCCAGTCGCGCTCGAACAGCGCCTGCGCATCCTCGGACGCACCGCGCGCCACGCCGTGGAACAGCGCGGTGAGCAGGACGAGGAGGGGGAAGAGTCGGCGCATGGGTCAGGGTGGTGGAAGTGTAGGCATTGTAACAATGCGTGCCGGAGGGGCGGCGCGCGGTGGGCTGTGCGGTTTGCATACGTTGCACCGCGTGGGCTCGAGAGCCCACCCACAAGGGGGCCGTAGGGTGGGTACTTGTACCCACGCGGTCGAACTTGTCCGGAGCCGCGCTTGAATTCTTATCCGGGCAGGCAAAGAATCCGCGGTGAACTACCCGCGCCTTCCGCCGCTGACCCGCTCGATCCCCGCCAGGTCGCGCCAGCTCTGCGCTTCCAGGTACCCGGCCTCGGCCAGCAATGTCCGCACCGCCGCCGCCTGGTCGTAGCCATGCTCGAGCAGCAGCCAGCCGCCCGCCACCAGGTGCCGGGCTGCGCCCGCGATGATCGTGCGCAGGTCCGACAGGCCGTCCGCGTGATCGGTCAGCGCATCGACCGGCTCGAAGCGCAAGTCGCCCTGCGCCAGGTGTTCGTCGCCCGACGCGATGTAGGGCGGGTTCGAGGCTACGACGTCGAACACGTCTTCCTCGCCCAGCGCCGCGAACCAGTCGCTGCGCAGGAAGCGCACCCTGGCGCCGTTGGTGTCGGCATTCGTCCGCGCCAGCGCGAGCGCGTCCTCGCTGACGTCGAGCGCGGTCACTTGCGCGTCCGGCCGCGTGTGGGCGACCGCCACCGCGATCGCGCCGCTGCCGGTGCCCATGTCGAGCAGGCGCGCGCGCGGGGCCAGGCGTTCGAGCGCCAGTTCGACGATCAGTTCGGTATCGGGACGGGGAATCAGCACCGCCGGGCCGACCTGGAAGGGCAGGCCGAAGAACTCGCGCTGGCCGACGATGTAGGCGATCGGTTCGCCATCCAGGCGGCGCTGCACCAGGGCCGCCAGGCGCTCTGCCTCGTCGGCGCTCAGTTCGCGGTCGGACTGCGTGATCAGGCCCACGCGCGAGATGCCCAGCGCGTGGCACAGCAGGATGCGGTTTTCCAGCGGATCGAGCGGCAGGCTGGCCTGCAGCGACCCGATGCTGGCGCCGGCGGAGATATTCATCGCACGCGGCGCGCCAGCACCCAGACCAGGGTCAGCGTCAACAGCACGAACCACACCGCCGACCACTGCGGGATCGACAGGCCGAACAGGCCATCGGTGGCGTTCTCGCACAGGCCGTCGGCCTGGAACAGCCAGGGCATCAGGGTCGCCGTGGGAATTTTGTTGAGCATGGTCTCCATCGGGTCGATCCCGCAGGAGAAGCCGGGATTCGCCAGCACATATAAATGCTTGCCGACCACGCCCAGGCCGCCGAGCGCCGCCAGCAGGGCCACGCCGGCGCCCGCCTTGATCTTGCCGGCGAAGGCGCCGACCAGGCTCGCAATGCCGACCGCCAGGAACAGGTAGCGCTGGATCACGCACAGCGGGCAGGGCAGCATGTCGTGCGCGTGCTGCAGGTAGAGGGCGACGCCGATCAGCGCGAAGCTGATCGCGGCCACGATCAGGAGGACGGTACGGGAAGCGGGCATGCGGTTCGGCTCTCGTTGGTCAAAAAACAGAAGGCGATTCTCGCATACGGCCTCGAATCGCGCACCCGTATTTTCACATTGGCAACTTAACCCAGACTTAGCTTGCAGCGCCTGGCAATGCGCCCAGGGCAAGGCGCATCGTCGAAGACAGTACGCGTTGTACGGCGAGACGACGCAACGCCGCCATAGGGGGATGGCCAGGCGCTGTTAATCGCCCAGCGCCGCCAGCAGCTCGGCCTGGTGCTCGGCGGCCAGCGCATTGGTCAGCTCCGTCAGGTCGCCGTCCATGATGAAGTCCAGTTTATACAGCGTCAGGTTGATGCGGTGGTCGGTCAGGCGGCCCTGCGGGAAGTTGTAGGTGCGGATGCGCTCGCTGCGGTCGCCCGAGCCGATCAGGCTCTTGCGGGTGGCCGCTTCCTTCGACTGCTGCTCGCGCAGCTGCACGTCCTTGATGCGCGCGGCCAGCACCTTCATCGCCTGCGCCTTGTTCTTGTGCTGGCTGCGGTCGTCCTGGCACTCGACCACGATGCCCGTGGGGAGGTGGGTGATGCGCACCGCCGAATCGGTCTTGTTGATGTGCTGCCCGCCGGCGCCCGAGGCGCGGTAGGTGTCGATGCGCAGGTCGGCCGGGTTGATGTTCACGTCCTCGACCTCGTCCGCTTCCGGCATCACCGCCACCGTGCAGGCCGAGGTGTGGATGCGGCCTTGCGTCTCGGTCGCCGGCACGCGCTGCACGCGGTGGCCGCCCGACTCGAATTTCAGTTTCGAGTAGGCGCCATTCCCGACCACGCGCACGATCACTTCGCGGTAGCCGCCCAGGTCCGACGGCGACTCGGACACCATCTCCACCTGCCAGCGGTTGCGCTCGGCGAAGCGGGTGTACATGCGCAGCAGGTCGCCGGCGAACAGGGCCGACTCGTCGCCGCCGGTGCCGGCGCGGATCTCGAGGAAGATGTTGCGCTCGTCGTTCTCGTCCTTCGGCAGCAGCATCTTCTGCAATTCGAGGTCGAGATCGGCCAGGCGCGCCTTGGCGGCCTCGATCTCTTCCTGCGCGAATTCCTTCATGTCCGGGTCGGCCAGCATCTCCTGCGCCGCCGCGATGTCGCCGTTCGCCTCCTGGTACTGTTTATACAGGGCGACCAGCGGCGAGAGTTCGGCGTGCTCGCGCGTCATCTTGCGGTAGGTATCCATGTTGGCGGTGGCGCCTTCGGACATCAGGAGTTCGTCGAGTTCGACCAGGCGGTTCGCCAGTTGGTCGAGCTTGGCCAGCATCGATGGTTTCATGGGCTGTATGCGAAAAAGGGTGACGGGTGGCGCGGGAGCGCCGGGAAGCGCCCGGATGGCGGGCGCGCAGCGGGAAAGCGCCGCTAACGGCGGCCGCGGAACAGCTGGGGCAGGAGGGTCGCCAGGCGCGCGCGTTCGTCGCCTTCGGCGCGGTGCAGCGCCTGCTGCGGGCCGTGCAGGAATTTCGCGGCCAGGCCTTTCGACAGCGCCTCGAGCACCGCGTCGACGTCTTCTCCCTTGGCGAGCAGGCGGCGGGCGCGTTCGAGTTCGGCCAGGCGCAGCGCTTCGCTGGCCTCGTGCAGGTCCTGGATGACGGGGACCATGGCGCGGTCGCCGATCCAGTGCATGAAGGACTGGACGCGGTGTTCGATGATGGCTTCGGCCTGGGCCACGGCGGCCTGCCGGCTTTCCATCCCGGTCTGCACGACCTGCGCCAGGTCGTCGACGGTGTACAGGTAGACGTCGTCCAGGCGCGCGACTTCCGGTTCGATATCGCGCGGCACGGCGAGATCGGCCATGAAGATCGGACGGTGGCGGCGCGCCTTGATCGCGCGTTCGACCAGGCCCAGGCCGATCAGCGGCAGGGTCGAGGCGGTGCAGGAAACGACGATGTCGAACCGGGCCAGCTGCTCGGGCAGGTCGGCCAGGCGGATCGCGCGGCCGTTCAGGCGCGTGGCCAGCGATTCGCCGCGTTCCATAGTGCGGTTGGCGATCGTGATCGACTTCGGATTCTGGGCCGCGAAGTGGGCCGCGCACAGCTCGATCATCTCGCCGGCGCCGATGAACAGCACATGCTGGTCGGCGATGCGATCGAAAATGCGCTGCGACAGACGTACCGCGGCGGCCGCCATCGAGACGCTATGGGCGCCGATTTCCGTGGTAGTGCGTACTTCCTTCGCCACCGCGAAGCTGCGCTGGAACAGCTGGTGCAGGTAGGTGCCGAGACCGCCGGCTTCCTCGGCGGTGCGCACCGCGTCCTTCATCTGGCCGAGGATCTGCGGCTCGCCGAGCACCATCGAATCGAGCCCGGAGGCGACGCGGAAGGCGTGGCGCACGGCGTCGCCCTGCGGCAGCATGTACAGGTGCGGACGCAGTTCGGCGTAGTTCAGCGCGTGGTAATGCGCCAGGAACTGGGCCGAGGCGTCGAGCGGATCGGGCACGCCGCTGGCGGCGTACAGCTCGGTGCGGTTGCAGGTGGAGAGGATGGCGGCTTCGTCGCTGCCGCGGCGCTCGAGCTGGCCGAAGCGGCCGAACCATTCGCGCGCCGACTGCACCGCGCGGCCGAGCTGCTCCGGGCCAAGCGCGAGCTGTTCGCGCAGCGCGACCGGTGCAGTCGTGTGGTTCAGGCCAACGGCGAGCAGTTGCATTCTGGAATAAGGCGGTGGGAATCGTGTGGGGGAATTATACCCTCATGCGCGCAGGGTTTCATGGGGCCGGCAGATCGTTAACGATGCTGCAATGTAGGGTGGGCGCCCCGTGCCACGCGTGACGCATGCATCACGTTAGCCTGGCGACCGCTGCGTCTGCTGCGTCTGCTCATCATCCACGCGTGGGCACGGCGTGCCCACCCCAGGCATCAAGCGCCGAGCTTTTCCAGGCGATAGCCGTAGCTATACACCGGCACCAGCCGGAAGCCGTTCTCCGGACGCAGGCTCAGCTTGTTGCGCACGCGCGAAACGTGGGTGTCCATGGTGCGCGACGGGATGGCGGTTTCGCGTACCCAGACCGACTCGTGGATATAGGCGCGCGACAGCGGGCGGCCGATGTTGCGGAAAAACAGCAGGGCCAGGTAAAACTCTTTTTGCGTGACGTCGATGACGTTGCCGTCCTTCAGCAGGCGGCCCGGACGGGTCTCGAAGACATAGGGGCCGAACTGCAGCTGCTCGGTGCCGGTTTGCGCCGGGTAGGCGCGACGCAGCAGGGCGGAAACGCGCGCCACCAGTTCGCCGCGGCGTAGGGGCTTGACCAGGTAGTCGTCGGCGCCGGCTTCCATGCCGGCCACGATGTCGTCCTCCGCGCCGCTGCCGACCAGGAACATGGCGGGCGCATCCGGCACCATCTTTTCCTTGGCGCGGCGCAGGACGTCGGCCGCTTCGCCGTCGCCGGCGGGCCAATCCATGATCAGCAAATCGGTGCTGTCCTTGCGCATCTGGGCCAGCAATTCCTTGCCGTCTCCGAAGGATTGGCAGCTATGTCCAGCGGAGCTGAGGACCTGGCAAATCAGGTCAGCCTGGCTACGGTCATTGTCGAGGACAGCTATTCTCATGGCGGCACGCTATTGTCAAATTAACCTGTAGGATCAATCCTACATCGTTAAACCGACTATAACAGACTTTGACAAAATAATGCTACTCGTAAATTTTTGTTTTTTGCCGAAAGGAAGAGTCAGGAGTAAACGGGGAGGTCGTTTCGCCGAGTCATCACTCGGTAAATACTCAATTCCGACAGTTTTTCAGGGCGCGGCGAAAAAGCCACAGCATGCGGCAGAAACGCAACAATAAGAAACAAAGCGGCAATTTGTGACAATGCGTCGCCATGGCGACAACGGGGCAGGCGACAGGCGCCCCAGGGCGCGTCGACATGATCGGCCTGACTGCGGATTCAGGCAAGCACGACAGGGAAGTGGGAGAAGGGACGCGCCCGTCCGGCAGGCGGACGGGCGGGAGGAAGCCGGTCAGGCGTCCGGCAGCACGACGTTGACGTCGAGCACTTCCAGGTTGCCCTGGCGGTCGAGCGAAATCTTGATGTCGTCGGCGTTGACCTTGGTGTACTTCGAGATCACCTCGATCAGCTCGCGGTGCAGGGCCGGCAGGAAATCCGGACCGGTACGGTTGGTCCGTTCGCGGGCGATGATGATTTGCAGCCGTTCCTTGGCCGCGTTCGCGCTCTTCTTCTTTTCGGGGAACAGGAATGAGAGCAATGCCATGTCACTTGGTCCCAAAGATGCGTTGCAGCAAGCCGGGCTTTTCGTAGGTCGTGAAGCGCAGCGGGCGTTCTTCGCCCAGGAAACGCGCCACCACGTCCTCGTAGGCCTCGGCCACGTCGGTACCCTTGAAATGGATCGCCGGGTTGCCCTGGTTCGAGGCATGCAGCACGGATTCCGATTCCGGGATGATGCCGATCAGCGGGATGCGCAGGATTTCCTGCACGTCCTGGTAGGACAGCATTTCGTCGTTCTCGACGCGGCGCGGCGAGTAGCGGGTGATCAGGAGGTGCTCCTTGACCGGTTCGCCGCCGCTCTGGGCGCGGCGCGACTTGGCCTGCAGGATGCCCAGGATGCGGTCGGAGTCGCGCACCGACGACACTTCCGGGTTGGTCACCACCAGCGCCTCGTCGGCGAAGGTCAGCGCCATCAGCGCGCCGTGCTCGATGCCGGCCGGCGAATCGCAGATGATGTATTCGAAGTCCATCTTGACCAGCTCGTTAAGCACGCGCTCGACGCCTTCCTCGGTCAGCGCTTCCTTGTCGCGCGTCTGCGAGGCCGGCAGGATGAACAGGTTGTCGCAGTGCTTGTCCTTGATCAGGGCCTGGTTCAGCGTCGCTTCGCCGTTGATCACGTTGACCAGGTCGTATACCACGCGGCGTTCGCAGCCCATGATCAGGTCGAGGTTGCGCAGGCCGACGTCGAAGTCCAGCACTGCGGTCTTGTGGCCGCGCAGGGCAAGGCCAGTGGAGAAGCTTGCGCTCGAGGTGGTTTTGCCCACGCCGCCCTTGCCGGACGTCACAACAATAATTCTTGCCACAAAAAGGTCCTTTACAAGTATCTGGTCAGAGTCTGATTACGCGCGGATCGAAGCCGGACTCAGCGATGATATATCGATCCGGTCGCCGACCAGGCGAATTTGGGCCGGCTGGCGTGCCAGTTCGGCCGGGAATCCTTCATCGAACGTGCGATAGACGCCGGCGATCGACACCAGCTCCGGCTGCAGCGACAGGCCGAAGATGCGCGAGGCGGCGTTGCCCGAGGCGCCGGCCAGGGCGCGGCCGTGCATCGGCGCATAGACGTGGATGCTGCCGTCGGCAATGATTTCGGCGCCGTTGTTCACCACCGCGGTGATGATCAGGTCGCAGCCGCGCGCATACACGCGCTGGCCGGCGCGCACCAGGCTGCGCGCCAGCGCGGCGGTGATGGTGGTTTTGCCTTGGCCGGACGCGACCGCCGCGACCAGGACCATGCGTGCGCCTCGGGTACCCATCACCATTCCGTCCCCGCTTGCGCCGCGATGCCGGCGGCGAACGCGTGCTTGACGACGTTCATCTCGGTGACGGTATCGGCCACCGCCACCAGTTCCGGCGGCGCGCCGCGTCCGGTGATGACGACGTGCTGCATGGGCGGTCGGTCGAGCAGGTCGTCGATCACCGCATGGACGTCGAGGTAGCGGTATTTCAGGGCGATGTTCAATTCGTCCAGCACCACCAGGCCGACCGCGGGATCCGAGAGGAAGCGTTTCGCCTGCTGCCAGGCTTCCAGCGCCTTGGCGATGTCGCGCTCGCGGTTCTGGGTCTCCCAGGTGTAACCCTCGCCCATCGCGTGGAAGCTGACTTCGGGGAAGCGGCGCAGGAACAGCTCTTCGCCGGTCGCTTTTGCCCCCTTGATGAACTGGACCACACCGACGCGCATGCCGTGCCCGAGGGCGCGCGCCGCCATGCCGAAGGCGCTCGAGCTCTTGCCTTTGCCGTTGCCGGTGTTGACGATGATGATGCCGACCTGCTTGTCGGCCGCCTGGATGCGCGCGTCGATGATGGCCTTCTTGCGCTCCATGCGCACGCGGTGGCGCTCGTTGAGCGCGGCGGTCTGTTCGGGTGTCATGTCGTTCATGGGAGAGTTCCGGATAAATTGTGGCTGCGGGCCTCAGGCGCGGCGCAGCCGGTGCAGTTGATACAGGAAGACGGGAGCGCCGATGAGCGCGGTGACGGCGCCGACCGGCAGCTGCTGGGGCGCCACGACCGTGCGCGCGAGGGTGTCGCACAGCACCAGGAAGCTGCCGCCGGCCAGCACCGCGGCGGGAATCAGGACCCGGTGGTCGGGGCCGAAGGCGAAGCGGCAGGCATGCGGCACGATCAGGCCGACGAAGCCGATCGAGCCGGCGCTGGTGACGGCGCTGGCGGTCAGCACGCCCGAGATGAAGAACAGGCCGCGCCGCAGGCTGCCGACGTGCACGCCCAGCGTCACGGCGGCTTCCGCATGCAGGGCCATCACGTTCATGCCGCGCGCGTGGCGCAGCGCGTAGAACAGGGCGCCGCCCAGCACCAGCCAGGGCAGCAGGCGCACCGGGGCGCCGGCCAGGTCGCCGATCATCCAGAACACCATGCTGCGCAGGCGCCCTTCGGGCGCGATCGACAGCATCAGGGTGATCAGGGCCACGCACAGCGAGGAGATCACGACGCCGGTCAGCAGCAGGGTCGAGGTGCCGCCACCCAGGCCGCTCCCGCCGCGCAGGTCCTGGCGTGCAAGCAGGTAGAGCAGCAGGGACACCGCGATCGCGCCGCCGACCGCCGCCAGTTCCACGGTGGCCAGTGCTGCCATCAGCAGCAGCGCGGCGAGCGCGCCGACTGAGGCGCCGGCCGAGATACCGAGGATGTAGGGATCGGCCAAGGGATTACGCAGCAGCGCCTGCATCAGCACGCCGGCCAGCGCCAGGGCGCCGCCGGTAACGAAAGCGACCAGCGCACGCCCGGCGCGCAGTTCCAGCAGCGAGGCGGCCAGCGACTGCGGCCGGCCATCGAGCAGCTGGCGCAGCGCCGCCGGCACCTCGGCGGCCGTGACCTGGATCGAGCCGGTCATGCCCGCATACAGCATGCAGGCGAGCGCCACCAGCAGCAGCGAACCCGTGATGAACAGGGCGCGCTGGCGCAGCGGGAACGAAGGCAGCGTGCGCATGGCTGCGTGACTACATACCGTAGCGCAGGCCGGCGAACCAGCTGCGTCCGCCGGTACCGTAGTTGCGCGCCAGCTCGTAGTTCTTGTCGGCCGCATTGTTGACGCGCGCCAGCAGCGAGAAGTCCGCGCCGAGCTGCCAGGTGGCGTACAGATTCAGGAGACCATAGCCGCCGAGGCGGCGCAGGTTGGCCGCGTCGTCGTAGCGCTCGCCCGATACCACCCACTCGGCGCCGGTCTTCAGTTTGCCCGTGCCGTATTCGGCGCCGAAGTTGGCGTGCTTGGCGGCGCGGCGCGCCAGGCGCTTGCCCGTGCCATTGTCCCGCGGGTCTTGCCAGTCCAGGCTGCCGCGCAGGCGCAGCGCGCCGATGCGGGTCGCGCCCGAGAGGTTCACGCCTTCGAGCGTGGCCGAGGCCACGTTATAGGCGCAGCTGCCGGTGCGGCCGTCGCGCTGGTCCGGGCAGGGCGTGGCCGAGACGATCATGTCGCTCAGGCGGTTGCGGAACCAGGTGGCGTCGAGCTGCACGCCGTGCCCGTCGTAGCGCAGGCCGAGTTCGGCGTTGCGGCCGCGTTCGGGGCGGTTGGTCTCCAGGCCATAGCCGGGGTAGTACAACTCGTTGAAGGTCGGGGCGCGGAAGCTCGAACCGAGACTGGCGGTGGCACGCAGGCCGCCGCCGAAAGCGTAGCCGTAGCCGAGGGCGCCGGTGTTCTTCGCGCCGTAGATCGAGCGGTCCTGGCGCGCGCTGACATCGAACAGGTGGCGCTCGCGACGCAGCGCGTAGGCGGCGGCATAGGAATTGGTGATGCGCTCGCGTCCCAGGGCGCGGGTGCTGCTCGATGCGACTTCTTCCTTGCGGTGGCCATAGAGCAGCTGCAGGGTGTCGCTGCCGAAGCTGATCGTGTTCTGCCAGGTCAGTTCGTCCTGGCGGGTGTCGATCTGGCTGGCGCCGCTGGCGGCCGCGCTGGTGAAGCTGCCCAGCTTGTCCTCGGAGCGCGCCAGCTGCACGACGCTGCGCCAGTTCTCAGTGAACTGGTTCGACACGAATATCGAGGCGGTGTTCAGGTCCTGTTCGTTGTGGACGTCGTAGCTGCCGGCGCCGCTGTCGTATTGGGCGTGCAGGCGGCTGTGCAGGAACTGGGCCCCGGCTTCGTGTCCGGGGGCGATGGCCAGCGTCAGGCGGCCGTGCACGTTGCTGCGGCGGTAGCCGTCGTCGTCCGGGTTGTAGCCGAAGGCGCCCGGCTTGGTGGCCGAGAAGCCGTCCGACTCTTCGTGTCCCGCGCCGAAGGCATAGCTGACGGCGTGCTCGCCGCCGCTGGCGCCGGCGATGTTGGCGCTGGCCTGGCGCGTGGACTCGCTGTCCACGCCGATCGAGCCCGTGGCGTTCAGGCCGGCTTCGCCCTTGCGCGTGAAGATCTGGACCACGCCGCCGATGGCGTCGGCGCCGTACAGGGTGCTCAAGGGGCCGTAGACGACTTCGATGCGCTCGATC
>DNCF01000183.1:10887-11008 GCA_003484545.1 Massilia sp.
GACTTCGATGCGCTCGATCGCCTCCAGGGGGATCGCATTCCAGCTGGCGACGCCGCTGGTGGCGGAGCCGATGCGCACGCCGTCGAGCAGGACCACGACCTGGTTGCTGTTGGCGCCGCGC
>DNCF01000186.1:0-4229 GCA_003484545.1 Massilia sp.
CATCCTGGTGGTCGAGGACGACGATTTCGTGCGTCAATCGATGGTGGAATCGCTCGAGGCGCTCGGCCACACGGTGGCCCAGGCGGCCGACGGCGAGGCGGGCCTGCGCGAACTGCAGCAGACGCGGCCGGACCTGATCATCACCGACTACCTGATGCCGGGCATTACCGGCGCCGAGCTGGTGCAGCGGGCGCGGCGCCACTTCCCGGACGTGCCGATGATGATTGCCACCGGCTATGCCGACATGCGTGCGATCGAGGAAGTGATCGAGGAAGACATGGTGCTGCGCAAGCCTTTCCAGCTGGCCGAACTGGCGGCCAGCGTCGAGCGGGCGCTGAGCAAGGGCGAGAAAGCGGGCGCCGCGCCCGCCGGAAGGTAGCCGCTCAGGCGGCAGCCCGACTGCTTGCCGCGCAGCTCAGGCGCGGGGAGGAAATCAGAGCTGCACGCCCAGATGCTGCTTGACCCAGGCGTGGGCATCCTCGATGCTGTCGAAATGCACGGTGGCGATCACCGTCTTGTCGCTTGCCAGGCAGCTGGCATAGACGCGTTTCTCGTCGCTCGCGCTGAGCAGGTCGGACTGGGGCGATAGCTCGACGGACGCCACCAGGTCCAGGTTCAGCAGGACCGCCTTTTTCGGATTGTTTTCCTTGTCGATACGAACGAATTTGCTCATGGCTTTCTCCTGATTTAGTTACCCGCCACGACCATCTTTTCGATCAGGATCGATCCGGTCGACTTGTTGCCGCGCTGCAGTACATCGTTGCCGACGCCGACGATTTGCTGGAACATCTCGCGCATGTTGCCGGCGATCGTGATTTCCTCGACCGGGTACTGGATGACGCCATTCTCCACCCAATAGCCCGAGGCGCCGCGCGAATAGTCGCCGGTGACGTAGTTCACGCCCTGCCCCATCAGCTCGGTGACGAGCAGGCCGGTGCCCATCTTGCGCAGCATGCCTTCGAAGGTGTCGGCCAGCTTCGTTTCGTCCGAGGTGATGGTCAGGTTGTGCGAGCCGCCGGCGTTGCCGGTGGTTTGCATGCCGAGCTTGCGCGCCGAGTAGGAAGACAGGAAGTAACCCTGCAGCACGCCGTCCTTGACGACCTTGCGGCGCACGGTACGCACGCCCTCTTCGTCGAAGGGAGAAGAGCCGACTTCGCCGATCAGGTGCGGGTCTTCGACGATCTGGATGTGGGCCGGGAAAATCGGTTGTCCCAGGGTGTCGAGCAGGAAGCTCGACTTGCGGTAGAGCGAGCCGCCCGATACCGCCTGGACGAAGGCGCCGAGCAGGCCGGCGGCCAGCGGCGCCTCGAACAGCACCGGGCAGGTGCGGGTGTCGAGCTTGCGCGCGTTCAGGCGCGCCAGGGCGCGCTCGGCGGCATAGCGGCCCACCGCTTCCGGCTTGGCCAGCTTTTTCGGGTCGCGCGCCGAGGTGTACCAGTCGTCGCGCTGCATTTTATTGCCCTTGCCGGCGATCGGCGCCACCGACATGGTGTGGCGCGAGAACGGATAGCCGCCGATGAAGCCGCGGGTGTTGGCTGCAACGAAGTGGGATTGCTGCACGTAGACGCTGGCGCCTTCGCTGTTGGTGATGCGCGGGTCGACCTCGAAAGCGGCATTCTCGCAGCGCTGGGCCAGCGCGACCGCCTCCTCGGTGGAGATCTGCCACGGGTAGCACAGGCGCAGGTCGCGCGGATTCATTTCCAGCATGTCGGCATCGGGCAGGCCGGCGCAGTCGTCCTCGGCGGTGAAGCGGGCGATGTTCCAGGCCGCTTCCACGGTCGCCTTCAGCGACGCTTCGGAAAAGTCCGAGGTGCTGGCGTTGCCGCGGCGCTGGCCGCTGTAGACGGTGACGCCGATGCCCTTGTCCCGGTTCTGCTCGATGGTCTCGATCTTGCCTCGACGTACCGACACCGACAACCCGCTACCCTCGCTGATCTCGACCGAAGCGTCGGTGGCGCCCTGTTCGCGGGCAAAGGCGAGCACGTTGCGCGCCAATTCCTTCAACTGGTCCTGGGTGTGGGTAAAAACGGTGTCGTTCATGTCGTGTTTTTCGTAGCGAGCCCTAAAACAGTTATCATAGCAGCCGTTTACTGTTTTCATTGATCGGCCCAGCGCCAATCGGATCATCCATATCATGCCTAATGCAAATCGCGGCTCGGTGGGCTTCCAGTCCAACGAGTTCGAGCAAGAATACGAACGTCCCTCCAAGTCTGAACTCAAGCGCCAGATGGAAGAGTTGCAGAAACTGGGAGCCCAACTCGTTGCCGAGCCGCGCGACCGCGTCAAGCGCGTGCCGATGCCCGACGAGGTGAAGGACGCCATCCTGATGTGCCAGACCATCAGCAACCACGAGGGCCGCCGCCGCCAGCTGCAATACGTCGGCAAGATGATGCGCACCCTCTCGGAGGAGGAAGTGGCCGTCATCCAGCGCACCATCGACAGCTGGAAAGGCGCCTCGAAGGCCGAGACGGCCGCCCTGCACGCGCTCGAGCGCCGCCGCGAAAAGCTCCTGAGCGACGACAAGGCGCTGACCGAGCTGCTGTCCGAGCACCCGGAACTGGACGTGCAGCACCTGCGCACCCTGATCCGCAACGCGCGCAAGGAGCAGGCGGAGAACAAGCCGCCGAAGGCTTACCGCGAACTGTTCCAGATCCTGAAGGAGCTGGGCAAGCAGGACAAGCAGGCTTCCAGCGACGAGGAATCCGATGACGACGAGTCTGATGACGAGTAAGGAAGTGGAACTGGTGATCGGCCTGGTCTCGGTCTCCGACCGCGCCAGCGGCGGCGTCTACGAGGACAAGGGCATTCCTGCCCTGCAGGACTGGCTGGCGTCCGCCATCACCACGCCCTTCCGGATCGAGCCGCGCCTGATTCCCGACGAGCGCGAGCAGATCGAGAAGACCCTGGTCGAGCTGGTCGACGCGCAGGGCTGCCACCTGGTCCTGACCACCGGCGGCACCGGCCCCGCGCGGCGCGACGTCACGCCCGAGGCGACGCTCGCCGTCGGCACCAAGGAAATGCCGGGCTTCGGCGAGCAGATGCGCCAGATCAGCCTGCAGTTCGTGCCGACCGCGATCCTGTCGCGCCAGGTCGCGGTGATCCGCGAGCTTGATGACCACGCCGCCCTGATCATGAACCTGCCCGGCCAGCCGAAGGCGATCAAGGAAACCCTCGAAGGCCTGAAGGACGCGGACGGCAAGGTGCTCGTTGGCGGCATCTTCGCCGCCGTCCCGTATTGCATCGACCTGATCGGCGGACCGTACATGGAAACCGATCCGGCCATCACCAGGGCCTGGCGTCCGAAGAACGCCCAGCGTCCCGCCACCGCCCCACTCCAGGACCAGGCATGAACGAACTGTTGCAAAACATCGAAATCGAAACCGCGCCGAACCCCACCGTCGCGATCATCTGGCTGCACGGCCTGGGCGCCGACGGCAACGACTTCGTGCCCCTGGTGCGCGAACTCGACCTGAAGGGCCTGCCCGGCATCCGCTTCGTGTTCCCGCATGCGAAGACGATTCCCGTCACCATCAACGGCGGCTACGTCATGCGCGCCTGGTACGACATCACCGGCGCCGAGCTGACCCGCCGCGAAGATGAGACCGGCCTGCGCAACTCGCAGCGCGACGTCGAAGCCCTGATCGCACGCGAAAAGGCGCGCGGCATCCCGGCCTCGAAGATCATCCTGGCCGGCTTCTCGCAGGGCTGCGCGATGACCCTGCAGACCGGCCTGCGCCACCCGGAAAAGCTGGCCGGCATGCTCTGCCTGTCGGGCTACCTGCCGCTGCACACCCACGTCGCGCACGAGCGCACCGAGGAAAGCATCGACACCCCGATCTTCATGGCCCACGGCCGCCAGGACCACGTGGTTCCCGTCCTGCGCGCCGAGCAGTCGCGCGACGTGTTGAAAGGCCTGGGCTACCAGGTCGAGTGGCACGAGTACCAGATGCAGCATTCGCTGTGTTTCGAGGAAGTCCAGGACATCTCGGCCTGGCTGAAAAAAGTACTGGCCTAAAATTCAGGAGTGCCCTGAGGGTTTTCTCAGGCGCTCCCCCGGGAGCGCATGCTCCCGTTTTTATTTGGAGGCCGCTATGGCAAAGAAAGAAGAGCTGGACGAAGAAACGATGGCGCTTGATTAACTGGTGCATCGAGGTGGAAGGCTTTCCTCGTGGCCGGCGGGGCGACGCAGAAAGCAGGCGCAGGACCATATCGAGGAGCAGGTCGAGTGG
>DNCF01000186.1:4340-4662 GCA_003484545.1 Massilia sp.
CCCTACGCGCCTCCTCATCCGGTGGCTGCCCTACATCCCCTTGAACAGGTGCTGGAAGCGCTGGCTGACCGGCAGCCGGGCGGGATGCCCGCGCAAATGCACCCATAGCGCCCCGTCCTCGGTCCGGTGCGCCGATGCGATCCGCTTCAGCGCGACCAGGAAGCCGCGATGGATCTGCCAGAAGGCGTCCGGGTCGAGCGCGTCCGCCAGCTCCTTCAGCGATAACCGGATATGCGCTTCCAGCGTGTCGGTCACGACACGCGTGTACTTCGCGTCGGCGCAAAAATAGACGACGTCGGCGAGGTCGATGAAATGGATGGTC
>DNCF01000455.1 GCA_003484545.1 Massilia sp.
CTACCTGAAGCGCCAGGTCGAACCGGACGTCGCCCGGCGGCTGGCGGCCCTGAAGGTGCGCGGCCTCGGCTTCACCGACGAATTCCGCCGCGTGTATCCGCAAGGGCCGGTGGCCAGCCAGCTGGTCGGCTTCGTCGGGCGCGAGGGCCATGGTCTGGAAGGCATCGAGCTGGCGCGCGATGCCGCCCTGAGCGGCAAGGACGGCTACCGGCGCGTGATCCGCGACCGCCTCGGCAACATCGTCGAGGACGGCGGCGCGCTGCTGCCCCCCACGCCGGGAACCGACGCGGTGCTGTCGATCAGCAGCGCCATGCAGTACGTGACCTGGAAGGAGCTGCGCGCGGCGGTCGAAACCTTCGAGGCCAGGGCCGGCAGCGCGATCGTGGTCGACGCCCACAGCGGCGAGATCCTGGCCCTGGCCAACTACCCCAGCTATGAGCCGAACGACGCAAACGGCGCCGCCGCGATGCCCGGCGCGGCGCTGCGCAACAAGGCGATCACCGACAGCTACGAGCCGGGCTCGGTGATGAAGCCGTTCACCGTCGCGCTCGCGCTCGAGCGCGGCCAGGTGCGCGCCGACACCCTGGTCGACACCGGCGGCGGGCGCCTGGTGATCCGCGGTGCGCCGATCTCCGACACCAGCGCCCATGGCCTGATCAGCGTCGCCGACGTGCTGCGCTATTCCTCGAACATCGGCACCGCGAAACTCGCGCTCGACATGCCGCCGCGCGCGATGTGGGAGATGTACATGAAGCTCGGCTTCGGCCAGCAGCCCCAGCTCGGCTTCCCGGGCGCGGCTGCCGGCCGCGTGCGCCCCTGGGCCGCCTGGCGCCCGATCGAGCAGGCGACCATGAGCTACGGTAACGGCATCGCAGTGTCGCTGGTCCAGCTGGCGCGCGCCTATACCGCCTTCACCAACGACGGCGTGGTGATCCCGCTGAGCCTGTCGAAGGGCGGCGCGCGGCCCGCCGGCACCCGGGTGTTCTCGCCGGCCACCGCGCGCACGCTGCGCGCCATGCTCGAGAACACGGTCGTGCACGGGACCGCGAAGCGCGGCGCCATCCCCGGCTACCGCGTCGGCGGCAAGACCGGGACGGCGTACAAGGCGGTCAACGGCAGGTACACGCTGCCGCGCAAGTACATCGCCTCTTTCGTCGGCATCGTGCCGATGTCGGCGCCGCGCTTCATCGTCGCCATCATGATCGACGAGCCGGGCGGCCGCCAGCACTACGGCGGCCAGGTGGCGGCGCCGGCCTTCGTCGGCATCGCCTCGCAGGTGCTGCGCGTGGCCAACGTGGCGCCCGACGGCGGCGTGGCCGACCTGATCGCACCCGCGCCGATCGATCCCGACGAGGTGCTCGACTGAGGGCCGCGCATGGGGTTGCCGAGGCGCCATGCGTGCGCGCCGTTGTACGCGGCGCGGTTCTGGTGGATAATTCGCACCCATGAACGATACCGCCACCCTCCCCCCGCTCCCAGACCGGCTCTCGATCGACCCGAGCAGCCCTTTCCATAACCGCGACGTATTCCAGCGCGAAATCGGCATCCGCTTCAACGACAAGGACCGCCACGACGTCGAGGAATACTGCATCAGCGAAGGCTGGATCAAGGTCGCCGCCGGCAAGGTGCTCGACCGCAAGGGCAAGCCGATGCTGATCAAGCTGAAGGGCAAGGTCGAGGCGTTTTACCGCTGATCGAGCGCGGTAACGCTAATTTTCATAAGAACGCAGGCGCCTCTCGAAGGCGCCTTTTTCGTAGGGTGGCCCGGGCCGCGCAAGGCACTTGTGCCCACGCGGTCTCACGGCGTGAATAGCCGAACCGCAAATAATATCGCCAGAGGATAAGCGAGCGCCAAATCGGTGGGTTCGAGAACCCACCCTACCTTACGGCGTCAGCAGCTTCAAGCCCGCAATCCCCAGCGCGATCAGCCCGATCGACGCGATCCGCAGCGCGCCGGCCGGTTCGCCCAGGATCACCATCCCGAACACCGCCGTGCCGATGGTGCCGATGCCGGTCCACACCGCATACGCCGTGCCCAGCGGCAGGTGGCGCAGGGCCAGGCCCAGCATGGCGACGCTGCCCGCCATCGTGGCCAGGGTGAACGCCGACGGCCACAGGCGCGTGAAGCCTTCCGTGTATTTCAAGCCCACCGCCCAGGCCACTTCCAGCAGCCCCGCCACCACCAGGTAAATCCAGCTCATCGATCGCCTTTCGCGGCCACGGCCGCTGTCAAAAAAACCGGCGCAGTATACCGCGCGGCACGCAAAACGACCCCGGCCGGACAGCGCCGCTGCAGAACCGAAGCGTCCCCGGCAGGAATAGCGCGCTTCCCTTAAGATGGCCGCCAGCTAATTATTCGAGGAGCATGCATGACCACCCTGTTCGATCCGATCAAGATCGGCGCCTTCGAGCTGCCGAACCGCATCGTCATGGCGCCGCTGACCCGCGCCCGCGCCGTCGGCGAAGGCCGCGTGCCGAACGCGCTGATGGCCGAGTACTACGCCCAGCGCGCCAGCGCCGGCCTGATCCTGTCCGAGGCGACCTCGGTGACGCCGATGGGCGTTGGCTACGCCGATACCCCGGGCATCTGGTCCGAGGAGCAGGTCGCCGGCTGGAAGCAGGTCACCGAGGCCGTGCATGCCGCCGGCGGGCGCATCGTGCTGCAGCTCTGGCACGTCGGCCGCATCTCGGACCCGGTGTTCCTGGACGGCGCCGCCCCGGTCGCGCCGAGCGCGATCAAGCCGACCGGCACCGTGAGCCTGGTGCGCCCGAAGCGCGAGTACGCCACGCCGCGCGCGCTCGAGACCCATGAAATCGCCGGCATCGTCGCCGCCTACCGCCAGGGCGCCGAGAACGCGAAGCGGGCCGGCTTCGACGGCGTCGAAGTCCACGGCGCCAACGGCTACCTGCTCGACCAGTTCCTGCAAGACAGCACCAACCGCCGCACCGACGGGTACGGCGGCCCGATCGAGAACCGCGCGCGCCTGATGCTGGAGGTGCTTGATGCCTGCATCGAGGTCTGGGGCGCCGACCGCGTCGGCATGCACCTGGCGCCGCGCCGCGATTCGCACGACATGGGCGACTCGACCCCGGCGGAGACCTTCGGCTACGTCGCCCGCGAGCTGGGCAAGCGCGGCATCGCCTTCATCTTCGCGCGCGAAGCGGTGGGCGAGGACAGCCTGGGCCCGCTCCTGAAGAAGGAGTTCGGCGGCCCCTACATCGCCAACGAGAAGATGTCGGTCGAGACCGCCGAGCGGCTCCTGAGCGAGGGCAAGGCCGACGCCATCGCCTTTGGCCTGTGGTTCATCGCCAATCCGGATTTGCCGCAGCGCCTGCAGCAGGGCGCCGCGCTCAATCCGCTGCGTCCTGAGGTGATCTACGGCCAGACCGGCGAAGGCTATACCGACTACCCGGCGCTGTCGGCGTAAGCGTGCCGCGGGCGGCCACGGCCGCCCTGCCTGCCCCTGCTGCCGTTTCAAGGCCCGCCCGTCAATACGGGCGCCACATGCATACGCAACTCCTGCGCAACGCCCGTTGCGCTCATGATATTCTTGCGCGATTCGCAATGTGCGCTCCCGGCGGGAGTGCGTTTACAAGGAATCGCTTTGAATATGTTCGCTCCCCGCGCCATGGCGCTGGCCATCGCATCCGCCCTCGCCTGCGGCGCCGCCCATGCCGCCCCGGCCCAGGCCAAGGCGCCCGTGCGCGCCGAGAACGCCTTCCTGTCGCAAGAGGACGCCGCCGCCCGTTCGGCGCGCGTGTCGAACGTCGCCTACGCGCTCGAATTCACGCTGACCGGCAAGGAGACCTTCAGCGGCGTCACGACCGCCAGCTTCGACCTGAAGGACAATGCGGCGCCGCTGACGATCGACCTCGACAAGGCCACCGTGAAATCGGTGACGGTCAACGGCAAGCCGGCGGATGCGAAGTACAACAACTGGTTCGTCACCATTGCGGCGAGCGACCTGGTGGCGGGCCGCAACACGGTGGTCATCGCCTACGAGCGCCCCCACAGCACCAATGGCGAAGGCCTGCACCGCATGGTCGATCCGGTCGACGGCCGGGTCTATACCTATTCGCATTTCGAGCCGGCCGCCGCGCACCAGATGTTCGCCGTGTTCGACCAGCCCGACCTGAAGGCCACCTACCAGGTGACCGCGACCGCGCCCGCCGACTGGCACGTGGTCTCGACCACCCGCGAATCGAAGATCGAGCAGGCGGGCGAGATGCGCCGCTGGACCTTCCCGGCCACCAAGAAGCTGAGCCCCTACAACTTCTCGCTGCACGCCGGCCCGTACAAGGTCTGGGAAGACAACAGCGGCAAGTACCCGATGCGCCTGTTCGCGCGCCAATCGGTGGCGGCCCAGGTGACGCCGCAGGACTGGTTCCGCTACACGAAGGATGGCCTGGCCTTCTTCGACAACTACTTCGGCATCCCCTACCAGTTCGAGAAGTACGACCAGCTGCTGGTGCCGGACTTCCTGTACGGCGCCATGGAAAACGCCGCCGCGATCACCTTCGCGGAGGGCCGCTTCCTGCACAAGGCGAAGATGACCGACGCCCAGCGCCAGTCGTTGGCCTCGGTGATCATGCACGAAATGGCGCACCAGTGGTTCGGCGACCTGGTCACCATGCAGTGGTGGAACGGCCTGTGGCTGAACGAGAGCTTCGCGGCCTTCATGGGCACGCTCGCCACTGCCGAAGCGACCGAGTTCAAGGACGCCTGGCAGGCCTTCTATTCGGGCGGCAAGCAGGCCGCCTATGCCCAGGACCAGAAGGTCACGACCCACCCGATCGAGGTGCCGGTGCCGTCGACCGCGAACGCTTTCGACAACATCGACGCCATCACCTATTCGAAGGGCGCCTCGACCCTGATGCAGCTGCGCCACCTGCTGGGCGCGGAAACCTTCCGCAAGGGTGTGCACAACTACCTGGTCAAGTATGCATACCAGAACGCGAAGCTGGACGACTTCATCGGCAGCCTGGGCCAGGCCGCCGGCCGCGACCTCTCCGGCTGGACCCGCCAATGGCTGTACGAGCCGGGCGTGAACACGATTGCCGCCGACTTCACCTGCAAGGCCGGCAAGATCGCCACGTTCAGCCTGAAGCAGAGTGCGAGCCGCCAGTTCCCGACCCTGCGCGAGCAGCGCGTCCAGGTCGCGACCTTCAGAATCGACGGCGGCAAGTTGGCGCTGGCGCAGAACGTGGCCGTCACCTATGCCGGCGCCACGACGAAAGTGCCGGGCCTGGTCGGGACGAGCTGCCCGGACCTGGTCTACCCGAACTACCAGGACTGGGGCTTCGTCAAGGTGCAGCTGGACGGCCGCTCGTTCGGCACCGCGCGCGCGCGCCTGTCCCAGGTCGAGGATCCGCTGCTGCGCACCATGCTGTGGCAAAGCCTGTGGGATGGCGTGCGCGACGCCACGCTGCCGCTGAACGAATTCATCGAGACCGCGCTGGCCAATGCGCCGCTGGAGAAGGACTACACCCTGCTGGGCGACGTGCTGGGCAAGGTCGCCGCGTCGAAGGAGTACCTGGACGCGATGAAGCTGGACACGCCATGGGCCCGTCAGACCCGTACCGCACTGGAAGAGATGGCGTGGAAGGGCGTGCTGGCGAACAAGGGCAACGAGAATTTCCAGCGCCGCTGGTTCTCGAGCTACCTTAACCTGGCGAGCACCCCGGCCGCGCTCGAGCGCCTGCAGGCCCTGCTGGCCGGCAGCACCGGCGTCGACGGCTTGAACATCGACCAGGACCTGCGCTGGGCCATCATCAAGCACCTGAACCGCTACGACGTCGCAGGCGCGGCAAGCCTGGCCGAGCAGGAAGCCCGGCGCGACAAGTCCGACACCGGCCAGGCCGCCGCGCTGGCCGCCACCGTCGTGCGTCCGGATGCGCAGGTGAAGGCGCAGTGGCTGGGCACCGTCGAGGACCTGCAGACCAAGCTGCCGTTCTCGAAGATCCGCACCGCCATGGGCAGCCTCTACCCGAGCGAGCAGAACGCGCTGTCCGAGCAGACCGCCGACGCGCGCCTGGCAAAGCTGCCGGCGATCGACAAGGCTGCCGGCCCGGTCTACATGCGTTCCTACGGCGGCGCGCTGATCCCGGCGACCTGCACCCCGCACAGCGTCAAGCGCCTGGGCGCGGCCGCAGACAAGTACCGGAACCTGTCGGCCGGCACCCGCCGCGCCCTGCTCGACGCGCTGCAGGAGGACCAGCGTTGCGTCGCCATCCGGCAGGCCATGACGGCGAAGTAAGCACGCGGCCGACTCGCATGCGCGTCAGCTTCCCGGCCGGTTCCCCTACCCTGTCGTGGGCGCCGCTCGCCCTCACGCTGGGCCTGCACCTGCTGCTGGTGCTGGCCTGGCTGCTGCGGCCCGGCG
>DNCF01000512.1 GCA_003484545.1 Massilia sp.
CCTGCGCCATCTCCTGCTTGGCCTGCTTCATCAGCTTGAGGTCGGTGAACATGTCGACCTGGGTCGTCACGCCGAACAGCACCGGCAGTTCCTGCCAGCGGAAGACGTGGGTGTGGGCGTCGATCAGGCCCGGCAGCAGGGTGCGGCCGGCGCCCTGGACCACGCGGGCGCCCTGCGGCGCCGGGCCGCGGAAATCCGCATCGGCGATGACGCCGTTCTCGAACAGCACCGAGCGCCGTTCATGGACGGCTTTGCCGTCGAACACGCGCACGTCCTGGACCAGGGTGGCGGCAGCGAGCGCGGCAGGGCTGGCGCCGATGGCGGCGCACAGCAGCAGGAGTTTCAGGGTCGTCGGTTTCATCTCGGTCTCTCCGGGTGGTTGGATGAGCCGAGTATGGAAGAGCGGCGGCTGCGTCACCAGACGCAAGTGCCACCACTTTCAGGTGACAAATGTCATGCGCGCGGGCGCTGGCGGGCGAGATGCCGATCCAGTGAATTGGCACGCTCAGCGCTTGATCGGACCCTGGCGTGCCAGGTGCCGATCAAGTGCATTTGCAAAATGCTGGCGGTCGGCCTGGCTGAAAGCCGATGGCCCGCCGGTGTCGACGCCGCTGCTGCGCAGCTCTTCCATGAAGGCGCGCATGGTCAGTTGCTGGGCGATCGTGTCCTTGGTATAGAACTCGCCGCGCGGGTTCAGGGCATGACCGCCCTTCTCCAGCACCTGCGCCGCGAGCGGAATGTCGCCGGTCACGACCAGGTCGCCCGGCTGCACGCGCGCGACGATCTCGGCGTCGGCGACGTCGAAGCCGCCCGGCACCTGCAGCGCGCGGATGAACTTCGAACCGGGCACGCGCAGCAGCTGGTTGGCCACCAGCGTCACGGGGATCTGCGTGCGCTCGGCAACCCGGAACAGGATGTCCTTGATGACGCCGGGACAGGCGTCGGCGTCGACCCAGATCTGCATGGGGGCAGGCGTGTTCAACGCAAGTTGTCCCAGAGGTCGCCGGTGGGGCTGATGCGCGGGGCGGCCACGCCGAAGTGCTGGTAGGCGGCGGGCGTGGCGATGCGCCCGCGCGGGGTGCGCTGCAGGTAGCCCTGCTGGATCAGGTAGGGTTCGAGCACGTCCTCGATGGTGTCGGCCGCCTCGCCGATCGCCGCGGCCAGGTTGCCGATGCCGACCGGGCCGCCGTTGAACTTGAACAGCACCGCTTCCAGGAGTTTACGGTCCATGACGTCGAAGCCGACCGAGTCGACGTCGAGCATCTTGAGGGCGCGGTCGGCCATGTCCTTGGTGATCTCGCCGGTACCCTTCACTTCCGCGTAGTCGCGCACGCGGCGCAGCAGGCGGTTGGCGATACGCGGCGTGCCGCGCGCGCGCATGGCGACTTCGCGCGCGCCTTCGTTGTTGATCGGCGCTTCCAGCAGGTGCGCGCTGCGGGTGACGATCTTGGTCAGCTCGTCGACGTTGTAGAACTCCAGGCGCGCGACGATGCCGAAACGGTCGCGCAGCGGGTTGGTCAGCATGCCGGCGCGGGTGGTGGCGCCGACCAGGGTGAAGGGCTGCAGGTCGAGTTTCACGGAACGCGCGGCCGGGCCTTCTCCGATCACGATGTCGATCTGGTAGTCCTCCAGCGCCGGGTACAGGATCTCCTCGACCACCGGAGACAATCGGTGGATCTCGTCGATGAACAGCACGTCGTTCGGCTCGAGGTTGGTCAGAATCGCCGCCAGGTCGCCCGGGCGCTCCAGCACCGGGCCGGAGGTCTGGCGCAGGTTCACGCCCATCTCGCGCGCGATGATATGGGCCAGCGTGGTTTTACCCAGGCCCGGCGGGCCGAACAGCAGCGTGTGGTCGAGCGCTTCGCGGCGCTTCCTCGCGGCGGAGATGAAGATTTCGAGCTGGTCGCGGATCTTGGCCTGGCCGACGTATTCGTCCAGCTGTTTCGGGCGCAAGGCGCGTTCGATCGCCTCCTCGTTGGGCGAGGCCGGCGCCGCGTCGATGACCCGCTGCTCGGTGAAGTTGTCGGTCTGGATGCTCATTGCTTGGATCTCGGCTTGAATCTCGGATGAATGCGGCTCAGGCCTTGGACAGGGCCTTCAGGGCGAACTTGATGCCGTCGGACACGCTGGCGCCTTCCGGCAGGTTCTTGGTCGCGACCAGCGCTTCCTTGTCAGAATACCCCAATGCCAGCAGCGCGTTCATCACGTCGGCCTGGGTATCGTCGCGCGGCGCGGTGCCGACCACGCCAATGTCGGCGCCGAGCTTGCCCTTCAGTTCCAGCAGCAGGCGCTCGGCGGTCTTCTTGCCGATGCCGGGAATCTTGACCAGGCGGCCAGGCTCCTGCAGCGTCACGGCCTGGGCCAGGTCGTTCACCGACATGCCCGACAGGATGCCCAGCGCGGTGCGCGCGCCGACGCCGGTAATCTTGATCAATTGGCGAAACAGCGCGCGCTCGCTGGCCGTGCCGAAGCCGAACAGCAGGTGGGCGTCCTCGCGGATCGCCTGGTGGGTGAACAGCACGACGCGCTCGCCGGTGTGCGGCAGGTTGTAATAGGTACTCATCGGCACGTCGATTTCATAGCCGACGCCGTTGCAGTCCACCAGCAGTTGCGGCGGAGTCTTTTCCAGCAGGATTCCGGAGATGCGACCAATCATGGTTGACCTTTGTTCTTGCGTTGTTCTTGGTTAGACGAGGCGGCCGCGCTTCATGCGCAGGCCGGCCAGTTGCGGGCCGAGCGAGCCGATCAGCGCCAGCGTATCGTGGCTGTTCGCGTGGCAAATGGCAACCCCGAGCGCGTCGGCGGCGTCCGAGCCCGGCAGGCCGGGCAGCGTCAGCAGGCGCGACACCATGTCCTGGACCTGGGGCTTGGCGGCCTTGCCGGTGCCGACGACGGCCTGCTTGATCTGGGTCGGCGAATATTCCGCCACCTCCAGGTCGGCGCCGACCAGGGCGCTGATCGCCGCACCACGGGCCTGGCCCAGCAGCAGGGTCGATTGCGGATTGACGTTGACGAACACCTTCTCGATGGCGGCGCAGCTCGGCTGGTAGGTGGCGACGATCTCGCGCACGCCGTTCAGGATGATCTTCAGGCGCGGCGGCAATGCCCCTTCAAGACCGGTCTTGATGGTGCCCGAGGCGATGTAGCGCAATTTGCTGCCCTGCTTTTCGATGACGCCAAAGCCGGTCGTGCGCAAGCCAGGGTCGATGCCGAGAATAATCATTATCGAATGTTATACCGGCCAGCAAGGTTCGTGGGAAAAATACTGTAGAAAAACACAGTAGGGTGGACACCCCGTGCCCACGCGGAACGAAAAATAGTGGCAGCAGGGCAACAGAAGACCCGGCGCCTTACGAGCAGGATGCCACATAAATGGCGCTTCGTGGCCATCGCCCGAGCGCCCATTCGGACGGACTCATCGCGCGTGAGCAGGCGTTCTCACCGGAAACACCCGATCGTAGGCGAGGTTGAAAAAGAAGCCGTACACCAGGTAGAAAATCACGATGGCGACGTCCATCAGCAGTGCCGCCCACAAGCCAATGCCGAGGTACCAGGCGATCATCGGGATCAGCATGACGACCAGTCCGGCTTCGAACAGGAAGGTGTGGGCGACCCGGATCGCCAGCGTTTTCTGGATGCTGCCGCGCAGGCGCAGCATGGCGCGGTCGAATCCCAGGTTGAACACGAAGTTCCAGAGCGTGGCGATCGTTGCCGACACGACGCCGATCACGCCCATGTGCTGCATCGGCTGGTTGAAGACAAGGGCGGAACCGGGAATGAAGATGGCCAGGGCCACGGCTTCGAACAGAAGCGCATGAACGACGCGCTCGCGGAATGTACGCATGTAACTCTTCTTTCTGATGACTGTTGCGGGTGCGTGCCAGGCTAGCGTCGGGAACGCCGCGACCGCGTGCCAGCATTGGCTCGCGCTTTGGCTCAACTACCCATTTGACGTTGGACCAGCATGATCCCATACTTCAGAAATCTATACATAGAGGCAAAATCGATACATGGTGCTCCAAATATGAAACACTTGAATTGGGATGACCTGCGCTTGCTGTTGCTTATCGCACAGGAAGGGACGCTACGGCGCGCTGCCAGGAAGGCGGGAGTGAGCCCGGCGACGCTGTCGCGCCGGCTCGACGAACTCGAGGAAGCGGTCGGGCACAAACTCGTCGAGCGTTTCCAGGGCGGTTGTATTCCGACGGCGTTCGGTAGCGATGTCATCGCCCTGGCCGACCAGATGGGCGAGATTGCGCTGGACGTCGAACGCAGCCGGGATCGCCAGGATGCACACGCCGCGTCGGGCCTGGTGCGAATCAATACCGACGAGTGGCTTTCGTATTTCCTGACGACCCGGTTTGCGCGCTTTCATGACGCCTACCCCAACATCGAGGTGGAAATCATTACCTCGCACCGGCCGTACAACCTGACGCGCCGGGAAGCGGACATCGCGATCCGGCCTTACCGCCCTGAACAGCTCGACCTCGTCACGCGCCGGATCGGCACCCTGGCATTCGGGCTGTATTGCAGTCGGGATGTGGCGCAGCGCCATGCGGCTGCCCTGGCAAACCGGGACTGGGCCAAGCTGCCCTTCGTGGGTTTCGACGAGCCGCGCGCCGAGTTCCAGTCCGATCGCTGGTTGCGCGCACTACCCGGCGCGCCGACGCCATGGATGAAGTGCAGTTACGGACTCGGCATCCTCGATGGCGTCAGCCACGGCGCCGGCCTGGGTGTGCTGGCGACCTTTCTTGCGGGCGACGCGCAGGATCTGCACGCCGTGCTTCCCCATATTCCCGAACTGGATCAGGAGATCTGGCTGTCGATGCATGGCGGCCTGCGTACGAGCGCACGCGTCCGGGCCGTGGTGGATTTCATGGAGCAGGTGTTCAGCGCGTACCGGGAAACCGGGCATTGAAGCCTGGCGTGCCCGGACTGCCGTGTGTCGGTGCCGGGAGCCCGGCGATTTCCGCAGCCGGCGGAAGCGGTCCGCCACCGGCCACGCGTCCACGCCGGCGACATGCGCAGTCGCCGGCGTAGAGACAGTCAGATCAGTGACGGAAGTGACGGGTACCCGTGTACAGCATCACCACGCCACGCTCGTCCGCCGCGTCGATCACTTCCTGGTCGCGCATCGAGCCGCCCGGGTGGATCACGCAGGTCGCGCCGGCATCCACCACGACATCCAGGCCGTCGCGGAACGGGAAGAAGGCGTCCGAGGCCACGGCCGAACCCGCCAGCGAGAGGCCTGCGTTCTGCGCCTTGATCGAGGCGATGCGGGCCGAGTCGATGCGGCTCATCTGGCCGGCGCCGACGCCCAGGGTCATGCCGTTGCCGCAGAAGACGATGGCGTTCGACTTGACGAACTTGGCGACGCGCCAGGCGAACATCAGGTCCTGCAGCTGCTGCTGGGTCGGCTGCTTCTTGGTGACCACGCGCAGTTCACCCAGGCCGACGTTCTTCGCGTCCGGCGACTGCACCAGCAGGCCGCCGCCGACGCGTTTCACGTCGTAGGCATTCTGGCCAGCGCCCAGCGGGATTTCCAGCAGGCGCACGTTCTGCTTGGCCGACATGATCTGGCGCGCTTCCGCGGTGAACGACGGTGCGATCAGCACTTCGACGAACAGCTTGGCCAGCGCCTCGGCCGCGCGGCCGTCGACTTCGACGTTGAAGGCGATGATGCCGCCGAAGGCCGAGGTCGGGTCGGTCTGCAGCGCGCGGGTGTAGGCGTCGAGCGCGTCGGCGCCGATCGCCACGCCGCAGGGGTTGGCGTGCTTGACGATCACGCAGCCGGCCGGCTGCTCGAAGCCGCCCAGCGACTTCACGCATTCCCAGGCCGCGTCGGCGTCGGCGATGTTGTTATACGACAGTTCCTTGCCCTGCAGCTGGCGGTAGTTGGCCAGCGCGCCATCGACGGCGACGATGTCGCGGTAGAAGGCGGCGCCCTGGTGCGGGTTCTCGCCGTAGCGCATGTCCTGGACCTTCTCGAAGGACATGTTGATGGTCTGCGGGTAGGACGAACGGGTCGCGTGGGCCTTGTCCTCGCCCAGGCTGGTGAGATAGTTGGTGATGGCGCCGTCGTACTGCGCGGTGTGCGCGAAGACTTTCTTGGCCAGGCGGAACTTGGTGTCGTAGCTGACCGCGCCGGCAGTCTCACCGGTGCCTTTCATTTCCGCCAGCACCACGCCGTAGTCGGCCGGGTCGCAAATCACGACCACGTCCTTGTGGTTCTTCGCGGCCGAACGCAGCATGGTCGGGCCACCGATGTCGATGTTCTCGATCGCATCTTCCAGCGAGCAGTCATCCTTGGCGACGGTCTGCTGGAACGGATACAGGTTGACCACGACCATGTCGATCTGCGGGATGCCGTGCTCTTCGAGCTTGGACACGTGCTCAGGGAAATCGCGGCGGGCGAGGATGCCGCCGTGGACCTTCGGGTGCAGCGTCTTCACGCGACCGTCGAGCATTTCCGGGAAGCCGGTGTAGTCGGCAACTTCCGTCACCGGCACGCCATTGTCTTGCAGCAGTTTGGCGGTGCCGCCGGTGGACAGGATGTTCACGCCGAGCGCGGAAAGCGCACGGGCGAAATCGAGCACGCCGGTCTTGTCGGAGACGGAAATAAGGGCTTGTTTGATCATGGGAGTGGCCGTTGTTGATGGAAATTCTGTGCGGAATTCGGGCACGCCGTATAGGCCGCGCCCGCGCACGGCCACGTGTGCCGGCAAGCGTTAGAGCAGTCCGTGCTCTTGCAGTTTCTTGCGCAAGGTATTGCGGTTGATGCCCAACATCTGGGCCGCGTGCGACTGGTTGCCGTCGGCGCGCGTCATGACCACTTCGAGGATCGGCTTCTCCACGGTCATCACCATCATGTCGTAGATGTTCGTCGGCTTTTGCTCGCCCAGGTCATTGAAATAGTCCTCGAGGCTCTTCTGGACAACTTCCTGGATACTCTCTTTGCTCATGTCTGCTGCTTCATCCTGGTTAGTGTTTTGCTCCGCCGGCGGTAACCGGCGACGTCCCCATCGTTCTTCTTGTTTTGTTGCTGTAGAGTGTTTGGCAAAGCCCCAGGGCAAGGCGCATCGTCGAAGACAGTACGCTAGTACGGCGAGACGCATGCAACGCCGCCATGGGGGGTTTTGACAGGCACTCCTTTATGCGGCGATTGCCTCGTGAGCAAGCGCGGGCCGGTATTGTAACCGTTCACCATACTGCAGTTGCGATTGGAAAAAATTATCCACGGCAGCCAATTGCTCGGCCGTGGATTCCAACCGGTTCATGTGCTGGCGGAACTCTTCGCCGCCAGGCAAATCCTCGACATACCAACCGATGTGCTTGCGCGCCGTGCGCACGCCGACGTACTCGCCGTAGAAGGCATAGTGCGCCGGCAGGTGTTCGTTCATCAGCGCCCTTACCTCTTCCACCATCGGCGGCGGCAGTAACTGGCCAGTTTGCAGGTAGTGATCGATCTCGCGGCAGATCCAGGGCCGGCCCTGGGCCGCGCGGCCGATCATGACCGCGTCCGCGCCCGTGTAGTCGAGCACAAATTTCGCCTTCTCCGGGCTGGTGATGTCGCCGTTGGCGACCACCGGGATCTTGACCGCCGCCTTCACCGCGCGGATGGTGTCGTACTCGGCGTCGCCCTTATAGCCGTCGGCGCGGGTGCGGCCGTGCAGGGTCAGCATCTGGATGCCGGCCTGCTCGGCCATGCGTGCGATGCGCAGGGCATTCTTGTTTTGGCGGTCCCAGCCGGTGCGGAACTTCAGCGTCACCGGCACGTCGACCGCTTCCACTACCGCGTTCAAAATGCGCTCAACCAGGTCCTCGTGCTGCAGCAAGGCCGAACCGCACCAGCTATTGCAGACCTTTTTCACGGGGCAACCCATGTTGATGTCGATGATCTGGGCGCCGCGCGCGACGTTGTGGCGCGCGCAATCGGCCAGGTCCTGGGGATCGGCGCCGGCGATCTGCACCGCCTTCGGCTCCATCTCGCCCTCGTGGTCGGTGCGGCGGCTGGTCTTCTCGCTGGCCCACAGGCGCGGGTTGGACGCCGCCATTTCCGACACCGCATAGCCGGCCCCAAGCTGCTTGCACAGCTGGCGGAACGGACGGTCGGTCACACCTGCCATGGGCGCGACGAAGACATTATTGCGAAGTTGGTAAGGACCGATTTGCACAGAGGGAACAGGATAGGAATTCTCGGGAACCTGCTATTTTACCCCAAGCGCTGCTCAAATTATCGGCAAAATTTTTGCCGGATTGTAGCGAACGGGACAATCCGGTGTGGACAGCAGGAAAAAAATTGGCTAGCCATGGGTTAGCCAGACATAGCGCAACGCTGCCACGCCGCCATGGAGATCTTGTTCAGCGCGCTCAGCCGACGTCGTCCAGCACCGCTGCCTGCAAATGCGCCACCTCGCCCCAGCTCTCCAGCTGCAGCCTGCCGTCCTGCACCGTAAAGCGGTTAATGCTGGCGTTGTGCACCGTGAAGTCGCGCGGAGTGTCGAGCGGGAGGCCGAGGGCGGCGCGGTAGGCGCATTCGAGCACGCCGCCGTGGGCGACCAGGGCCAGCGACTTGCCGGGATTGTCCTCGGCCCAGCCGAGGATGGCAGGCACCACGCGGTCGTAGAACTGGCGGAAGGTCTCGGCGCAATTCTCGCCCGGCGGCAAGGGCGCATCGATGTCGCGCGCCTGCCAGGCGGCGAACTCCTGGGGGAAGCGGTCGGCGATCTCGGCATACAGCAAGCCCTCGAAGCCGCCGTAGCAGCGCTCGCGCAGGCGGCCATCTATATAGAGAGGCAGGTCCTGCACCTCGGCGACGGCTTTCGCGGTCTGGGCGGCGCGAGACAAGTCGCTCGAGACGAGCACGTCGAAGCGCTCGTTTGCCAGGGCGGCGGCCAGGGCGCGCGCCTGGCGCAGACCGGTGGCGTTCAGGTCGATGTCGAGGTGGCCCTGCAGGCGGCGTTCGGCGTTCCAGGCGGTTTCGCCATGGCGGATCAGGACGATCCGGGTCGTGGTGTCGTTTTGCATTCGGAAATAAAAAGCGCCCATGCCGAGGCACGGGCGCGGGGATTACTTGGACAGCGTCGCTGCGATCGCCGGATTGAGCGAGTAGACGCCGAAGATCTGGGCTTCGTCGAGGATGTGCCCGCGCATGGCCAGGCGTGCTTCCTGGCCCGTGAAGCGGCCTTCCAGCGGCAGCCGGGCGATGTCGAGCGCGTAGATGGTGAACACGTAGGTGTGGACGCGCTCGTCATTCCACGGCGGGCAAGGACCGTCGTAGCCGTAGTATTCGCCGGCCATGTCGGGGTCTTGCGCGAACCAGCCGGTGTAGTCGTTGACGCCCTGGCGCAGCTGGTGCTCGGTGCCGTTCTTGACGAGGAAAGGCAGTTCCGGGCCGGACTTGCCCCCCGGGGTGACCATGTCGGAGAAGCGGCCTTCGGCCAGTTCCTTCAGGCTGGGCGGAATGTCGACCAGGGTCCAGTGGTAGAAGTCGGCACGCTTGAGACTGTCGGGAACGGTCCGGCCTTCCTTGTTGACGTCGGTGCCGTCGGTCGGCGCGTCGCCGTCGTGGCACAGCAGCACCAGCGACTGGGTGCCGGCCGGCACCTCGTCCCAGGCCAGGTGGGGATTGCGGTTGTTCGACAGGCGCACGTGGGTGGCCGGGTCGATGACCGCGAACGCGCATTCGGGCGGGATCGGCTCCCCCTCGGTAAACGAATCGCTCCAGATTTTCATTTTGCTCACTCCCAGGGCCTCCTTGTATTGACCGCATCGATGCGGTGCGGGTTTCAGCGCTTGACGTCGACCGGATCAACGCGCAGCCAGATTGTCACCGGCCCGTCGTTGACCAACGCCACTTTCATGTCGGCGCCAAATTGTCCGGTTTCAACTTTGCCATGCCGCTCGCATGCCCGGCGCACGAAATAGTCGAACAGCCGGCGCCCGTCGTCGGGGCTGGCGGCCGGCGAGAACGAGGGCCGGGTACCGGACCGGGTATCGGCCGCCAGCGTGAACTGCGGCACCAGCAGCAAGGCGCCGCCGATGTCGGTGACGCTGCGGTTCATTTTGCCGGCCTCGTCGGAAAAGACGCGGTAGCCGAGCAGCTTGGCCAATAAAGCGTCGGCCTCGCGCTCGGTGTCGCCCTTTTCGGCGCAGACCAGCACCATCAGCCCGCCCTCGATCGCGCCGACGGTGGCGCCGTCGACCACGACGCTGGCCTGGCTGACGCGTTGCAGCAGGCCGATCATGCAGTGAAGGTCACGCGCGCGAACTTGCGCTTGCCGACCTGCATGACGAAGGTGCCGGCGTCCACCTGCAGGCCCTTGTCGCTGACCACGCCGCCGTCGATGCGCACGCCGCCCTGGTCGATCATGCGCATCGCTTCCGAGGTCGAGGCGCACAGGCCGGCCGCCTTCAGCAGCTGGGCCACGCCGAGCGGCGCGCCGGACACCGCCACTTCGGGCACGTCGTCCGGGATGCCGCCCTTCGAGCGGTTGACGAAGTCGGCCAGCGCATCGTCGGCCGCCTGGGCCGAGTGGAAGCGGGTCACGATTTCCTTGGCCAGCGCGACCTTGGCGTCGCGCGGGTTGGCGCCGCCTTCGGTCGCGGCCTTCACGGCGGCGATGTCCTCGATCGAGCGGAACGACAGCAGGTCGTAGTAACGCCACATCATGGTGTCGGAAATACTCATCAGCTTGCCGAACATGGTGTTCGGCGCCTCGGTGATGCCGATGTAGTTGTTCTTCGACTTCGACATCTTGTCGACGCCGTCCAGGCCCTCGAGCAATGGCATGGTGAGAATGCACTGCGGCTCCTGGCCGTAGTCTTTCTGCAACTCACGACCAACCAGCAGGTTGAATTTCTGATCCGTTCCACCTAGCTCAAGGTCTGCTTTCAAAGCGACCGAATCGTAGCCTTGCATCAACGGATACAGGAACTCATGAATAGCGATCGGTGTCCCACTCTTGTAGCGCTTGGTGAAGTCGTCGCGCTCCATCATGCGCGCCACGGTGTAGCGCGAGGCCAGCTGGATCATGCCGCGCGCGCCCAGCGGGTCGCACCACTCGGAGTTGTAGCGCATCTCGGTGCGCTCGGCGTCGAGGATCAGGGCGACCTGGCGGAAGTAAGTCTGGGCATTTTCCTCGATCTGCTCGCGGGACAGCGGCGGGCGGGTGGCGTTGCGGCCCGACGGGTCGCCAATCATCGAGGTGAAGTCGCCGATCAGGAAGATGACCTTGTGGCCGAGGTCCTGCAGCTGGCGCAGCTTGTTGAGCACCACGGTGTGGCCGAGGTGGAGGTCGGGGGCGGTCGGGTCGGCGCCGAGCTTGATGCGCAGCGGTACGCCGCTCTGCTCGGAACGGGCCAGCTTCTGTGCAAATTCGCTTTCGATCAGCAGTTCGTCGACGCCGCGCTTCGCGATCGCAAGCGCCTCCTGCACCTTGTCCGACAGCGGCAAAGCGGTGGCGGTTGCTAAATTGCTATTACCTGAAGACGCGGGGGAAGTCATAAAATTCTTGTAGGAAAAGTGCTAAAACGGTTGTAGGAGCAAGGAGTTTGGTATAATGCTCGATCCCATCAATCTTGCCGTAAGAAAACTTTTCAAAACAACAAGAAAAATGGCGTGGAAGTTCAAGCGGCAAATTTTAACTGATTGCATGAACCCTATACATAAAATCACCGGCAAACGCTGGCCAAGCCTGAAGGATGCGAGTCGCAAGACCCGCATCGTCGGCGCCGGCGCGGTGGCCCTGGCACTGTGCGCATTCGGCGCAGTCGCGGTGGCCCCGATCGCCCCCGACCCGGCCGACGTGCCGGTCAAGTCGGTCGCCGAGAACCTCGCGCTGCCGAACCTGGCCGACCAGATCGCGGCCCTCCAACAGGACGAACAGCAATTCATCCACGAAGAGCGCATCCGCTCGGGCGACTCGATCGGCTCCACCCTGAGCCGCATGGGTGTGGATGATGCGCAAGCACAAAAGTTCATCCGCTCCGACAAACTGGCCCGCCGCCTGATCTCCCTGAAGAACGGCAAGCGCCTGCAAGCCGAGACCGACGAGAACGGCCTGCTCCTCTCCCTGCGCGCCACCATCACCGACAAGAACAGCACCCCGGTCGTCCTGACGATCGCCCGCAAGGGTGACGGCTTCGTCGCCACCGAAGCGCCGGCCAAGCTCGAGCGCCGCGTCGAGATGCGTTCGCGCGAGATCACCACGTCGCTCTACTCGGCCACCGACGCCAACGTCGACGGCGGCTCGATCCCGGATTCCGTGGTCGGCGAAATCATCCAGATGTTCTCGACCAACATCGACTTCCGCTCCGACCTGAAGCGCGGCGACCGTTTCAACGTCGTCTATGAAACCTTCTGGCTCGACGGCGAAATGGTCAAGACCGGCCGCATCCTGGCCGGCGAGTTCATCAACCGCGGCGTCAGCTACCAGGCCGTCTGGTTCGAAGACCCGGTGACCAAGCAGGGCGGCTACTACAGCCTGGACGGCAAGTCGCTGAAAAAAGCCTTCCTCAAGTCGCCGCTGGCCTTCTCGCGCGTCTCCTCGGGCTTCTCGAACCGCATCCACCCGATCTCGGGCAAGTGGAAGGCGCACAAGGGCATCGACTATGCCGCCCCGACCGGCACCCCGATCCGCGCCGCGGGCGACGGCACCGTCGACTTCGCCGGCGTGAACAGCGGCTACGGCAACATGGTCGTGCTCAAGCACTGGAACAACTACAGCACCGCCTACGCCCACATGAGCCGCATCGGCGCGGGCGTGCGCAAGGGCGCCAAGGTCAGCCAGGGCGACGTCATCGGCTACGTCGGCTCGACCGGCTGGTCGACCGGCGCCCACCTGCACTACGAATTCCGCGTGGCAAATGTCGCGCGCGACCCGGCAACGCTGAAGGGCCTGACCCAGGCGCCGCTGACGGCTGCCGAAATGACCCGCTTCAAGATGGCCGCCGCCGAGATGAACCACCGCTTCTCGCTGCTGACCCCGGGCGGCAACGCCATGGCCGCACGCTAAGCCTTACTTAGAGCGCTCTTTCTGTCCAGAACGCCTTCCCTGCATGCAGATGCACGGAAGGCGTTTTTACGTGAACTGTCACTGCGGGTGCACAGAAAACCGTCGCGAGCGGAAGGCGTGCCGCAGCCACACGGACTCGATCCGGCGCGCGGCAGCGTGAACGGACTTCCTTGTTTTATGATGGGCAAATGATCATGACCACTTCTACCCTGTATATCGGCCTGATGTCGGGCACCAGCATGGACGGCGTCGACGGCGTGCTGGCCGACTTCGATGGCGGCGCCATCCGCACCCTCGAAGCGAGCTTTGTTCCCTTCCCTCCCGCCCTGCGCGCCGAACTGATGGCGCTGCAGGCCGCGGTCGAGAACGAGATCGAGCGCGAAGCCCTGGCCGCGAACGGCCTGGCGCAGTGCTATGCGGCCTGCGTGCAGGCGCTGCTGCCGCATGCGACCCAGCCGGTGGCGGCCGTCGCGGTGCACGGCCAGACGATCCGCCATCGCCCCGAACTCGGCTTCACGCGCCAGACCAACAACCCTGCCCTGCTGGCCGAACTGACCGGTGTCGACGTCATCGCCGACTTCCGCAGCCGCGACATCGCCGCCGGCGGCCAGGGCGCGCCCCTGGTGCCGGCCTTCCACGCGGCGGCCTTCGGCAAGCCGGGCACGGCGCGCGTGGTGGTCAACATCGGCGGCATCGGCAACATCAGCGTCCTGCACGCGGACGGCCGCGTGACCGGCTTCGACACCGGGCCGGGCAATGTCCTGCTCGACGGCTGGATCGGCCGCCACCAGGGCAAGGAGTACGACGCCGACGGCGCCTGGGGCGCAAGCGGCAAGGTCGATGCCGCCTTGCTGGCGGCGCTGCTGGACGAAGCGTATTTCCACCAGCCGGCGCCGAAGAGCACGGGACGCGACCTGTTCCACATGGCCTGGCTGGACGCCCAGCTGGCGCGCTTCCCGGGGCTGGCGCCGGCCGATGTCCAGGCCACGCTGACCCAGCTGACCGCGCGCACGATCGCCGACGCGATCCGCCAGGAAAGCGCCGACGTGGATGCGGTCTACGTGTGCGGCGGCGGCGCCTACAACGGCACGCTGCTGCGCATGCTGGCCGGCGCGCTCGGCGACAAGGTGGCGGTCGAATCGACGGCGGCGCTGGGCGTGGCGCCGAACCGGGTCGAGGCGCTGGCCTTTGCCTGGCTGGGATACCGCTTCATGGAGCGCGAGCCGGGCAATATGCCGGCGGTGACGGGGGCGAAGGGGCCGCGGATCCTGGGAGCGCTGTATCCGGCGTGAGCTGGATCGGGCGAGCCGCGTAGGACTCTCGTAGGGTGGGCTCTCGAGCCCACGCGGTATCACGGCATGCCTCGCCGCGGTTTCCCTAAGTTTGGTAGGGTGGACACCCGTGTCCACGCTGTTTCACGATACGAGTTCCTTGCGACAGTTTTCTGAGTGACGACGTTGAGTCGCCAGTAAAGCCGCGTTGACGCATGCCGTGAGACCGCGTGGGCACAAGTGCCCACCCTACGTAACCACGGTACGAATAACAGGCGTTCCGGCAGTGCCGGATCAGATAACGCGACGTCCAAAAAACAAATCCGGGCAGTGCCCGGATCTGGAATGCGACGCCCGGCAAGCCGGGCTGTGCGATGCTTTACGCCGAGAACGACGAACCGCAGCCGCAGGTGCTGGTCGCGTTCGGGTTCTTGATGACGAACTGGGCGCCTTCGAGGTCGTCCTTGTAGTCGATTTCCGCGCCGACCAGGTACTGGTAGCTCATCGAGTCGATCAGCAACTGGACGCCGTTCTTTTCCATCGTGGTGTCGTCTTCGTTGACGATTTCGTCGAAGGTAAAGCCGTACTGGAAGCCCGAGCAGCCGCCGCCCTGCACGAAGACGCGCAGTTTCAGGTCTGGGTTGCCCTCTTCTTCGATCAGTTGTGCCACTTTATCAGCGGCGCTGTCGGTGAAGACGATCGGGGTCGGGATGGTGTCAAAGTCTTGCACTTCGGCCACTGCAGTCATGGGATAAACTCCTGATTGGATTCAATTTATGCCCATTATAGACGGTTCGCGCCGGTCATGCTTCGGCCCTCTCCGCTTCCGCCAGATGAAAAACCGGCTCGCCCGCCGGCTGGTGCGTGAGCTTGCCGGTGACCAGGGCGCCGCCGTGCATCTCGAGCAGCTTGTAATGGACATCTCCATGTATGCGGCCTTTCGGCTGCAATTCAAGCAGTTCGGTCGAATAGACCGAACCGGCGATGTAGCCGTTCACCACCATGCTGGCGCAGCGCACCTCGCCCTCGATGCGGGCATGCTCGGAAACGATCAGGACGCTGTCCGGCCCCTCGCTGGCGATCACGTTGCCGTGCACCTCGCCATCGATGCGCAGGCCGCCGCTGAAACACAGGTCGCCTTCGATCCGGGCGGCTATGCCGATCAGGCTGTCAATTTCGCTTTTCGCGTTGCGACCGAACATGGTGGCACCCCTGTAGATAGATGGACAATGCGGCTTGTAAGCTGATCAGTGCGCGATCAGTGCACCAATCAATTTACCGCCCTCAACAGTTACCACCTTGATCTAGCTCTGGTCTGGCAATGCCTGTAGGAATCGCCCGACTGGGGGTGATCATTTTGTAAAAGGGCCTCGAGAAACCGTAGCGAGCGGAAAGAGTGCTGCTTGAGAAGCACAGCTGTACGAACGTACAGCGAGCATCGCAAAGCGGCAATCTGACGCGCAGTAGGTTTATCGAGGGTCCTTCAAGGCAGCAGGGCGATCTGTTGGAGGCCAGTCGTTTCCTCGAGACCAAACATCAGGTTCATGCACTGCACGGCCTGGCCGGAGGCGCCCTTGACCAGGTTGTCCTGCACCACCAGGATGACGACGGTGTTGCCGCCGTCCGGACGGTGCACGGCCAGGCGCAGCATGTTCGAGCCGCGGGTCGAGCGGGTTTCCGGGTGCGAGCCGAACGGCATCACGTCGACGAACGGCGAATCCTTGTACTCGGCCTCGAACAGGGCCTGCAGGGCGTCGTCGTCGATGTCTTTCGTCAGGCGCGCGTACAGGGTCGAGTGCATGCCGCGGATCATCGGCACCAGGTGCGGGGTGAAGATCAGGCCGACTTTCTGGTCGGTGAAACGCTGCAGCTGGGCCGAGGTTTCCGGCGTGTGGCGGTGGCCGGCCACGCCATAGGCCTTGAAGTTGTCGCTCGCTTCCGAGAACAGGGTGCCGATCTCGGCCTTGCGGCCGGCGCCGGACACGCCCGACTTGCTGTCGGCGATCAGGTTGCCCGCATCGATCAGCCCGGCCTTCAGCAGCGGCACGAAGCCCAGCTGCATGGTGGTCGGGTAGCAGCCGGGATTGGCGATCAGGCGTGCCCCCTTGATGTCTTCGCGGTTCAGTTCCGGCAGGCCGTACACGGCTTCCTCGATCAGCTCGGGCGCCGTGTGCTCCATCTTGTACCATTTTTCGAAGGCGGCGCGGTCCTTCAGGCGGAAGTCCGCCGCCAGGTCGATGACCTTGACGCCGGCCGCCAGCAGGGCCGGCGCCTGGGCCATGGCCACGCCGTGCGGGGTGGCGAAGAAGACGACGTCGCACTGGGTCAGGTCGGCCTTGTCCGGCGCCGAGAACGCCAGGTTCACGCGGCCGCGCAGCGAGGGGAACATGTCGGCCACCGGCAGGCCGTCTTCCTTGCGGGAGGTGATCGCGGTCAGCTCCACGTCTGGATGCGCGCCCAGCAGCCGCAGCAATTCCACGCCCGTGTATCCGGTTCCGCCAACGATGCCAACTTTGATCATGTTCTTTCCTTCTGAAAAATAAATAGCCCTGCGTGGGACGAGGCTGCAATTTTAACAGCGCGTGACCCGGGGTGCCGGAGCGGCGCCGTCCTCGGCCATGCAAATACTATTTGCATGCA
>DNCF01000514.1:0-13404 GCA_003484545.1 Massilia sp.
TGGGCGCGGGTTTGACTCGTTGTGACGTACTGCAACTGCTACTACTTATTCGGATTTCAGGTTCTTCAAGCCGGTCTCGGGCGAGATACCGATCGCGTGGCCGCCCACGCTGTGCCCGACGGCCAGCAGCGGCAGATCGGGAAAGCGCGCCGCCGCCCAGCGCGTCACCGCGCCGACGTCTTCCAGCATCCACTGCGACATCGTCACCTCGAAGCCGCGCAGGCCATTCGGGCTGTGCGGGCGCGACTGCCCGGTGCCGCGGTAGTCGTAGGTGAGCACGTGCAGGCCGAGGCCGCACAGGTAGCGGGCGAAGGCTTCGTAGAAGCCCTGGGTCACCGCGGTGGCGGGATGGATCAGGACCAGGCCCTGCGCCTGCGGCGCGCAAAACAGCCGTGCGCCGAGCTCGAGGCCGTTGGCGGTGGGAATGCGGATCGGTTCCAAGTCGTGCCCCTTAATTCGCTCTTTCATTAACGTGTTAACGACATTAGCAGCCCGATGCCGGCCGGGCAAGCAAAGGGCATGACGATTGGAGGAAGTACTCGAAAAAAGAACCGCCGCAGGGCCTGCTGGCCGTGCGGCGGTTTCAGTGCATCTTGGTTCGCTTACAGGAAGCGATCCAGGATCTTGCGGCTCCCCTTGTCGATCCTGAACATGTCGCGCACCAGGAAGTTGATGCCGTGGCTGTCCGCGATCAGGAGCGAGGCCTCGCCGACGCGGCGGATATCCTCGTCGACCTTCAGCACGAACTCGGTGTCGCCGCGGTCGGTCTTCACATACCAGGTGCAGGGCGTGGCGAAGCTCGACACGCTCTTGATGGTGAGGATCTCGGGAATGAATTCGCGCCCTTCGAGTTCCTCGGTGACGAGGGTACGGATCTGCTCCGGCACGGCCGCCAGGTCGTCGATCCAGGCGACTTCCTTGCCGCCGTCGCGCACCAGCGAAATGCCGCGCGTGGGCGCCTGGATCGGGAAGGCGCGTACCGGGATCACGCCAACGAACTCCTCGCCTTCCGGGCTCGTGAACACCAGTTTGCCGAAGCTGTCGCGGCGTAGTTGAATCGGGGTCGTCATCGTTTAATCGTCCTTCCCGTCGGAGTCCATGTCCTGGTCCACGTTGCGCGCCTGCGCTTCGTAGAGGCGGTGGTAGGCGCCCTCGCGCGCCATCAGTTCGTCGTGGCTGCCCTCTTCCACCACCACGCCGCGGTCGAGCACGACCAGGCGGTCGGCGCGATGCAGGGTCGACAGGCGGTGCGCGATGGCGATCGTGGTGCGGCCCTGCACCAGGTTGTCGAGCGCCTTCTGGATTTCCTTCTCGGTTTCCGAGTCCACCGAGGAGGTCGCCTCGTCCAGGATCAGGATCGGCGGGTCGATCAAGAGGGCGCGCGCGATCGAGATGCGCTGGCGCTCGCCGCCCGACAGGCCCTGGCCGCGTTCGCCCACCATCGAGTCGTAGCCCTGCGGCAGGCGCAGGATGAATTCGTGGGCATGGGCGGCGCGCGCGGCGGCGATGATCTCCTCACGCGTCGCGTCCGGTCTACCGTAGGCGATGTTCTCGGCAATCGTGCCGAAGAACAGGAAAGGCTCCTGCAGCACGAGGCCGATGTTGCGGCGGTAGTCGGCGACCGCGAACGAGCGGATGTCCTTGCCATCGAGCAGGATCGCGCCTTCGGCCACGTCGTAGAAGCGGCAGATCAGGTTCACCAGGGTGCTCTTGCCCGAGCCGGAATGGCCCACCAGGCCGACCATTTCGCCGGCCCGGATGTTGAGCGAGATGCCGCGGTTCACGGCGCGGTTGCCGTAGCGGAAACCGACTTCGCGCAGCTCGATGTTGCCCTGCACCTTGTCGACCTTGATCGGATTCACCGGGTCCGGCACGCTCGAGACGTGGTCGAGGATGTCGAAGATGCGCTTGGCGGCCGAGGCCGACTTCTGCGTCACCGAGACGATGCGGCTCATGGAATCGAGCTTTACGTAGAAACGGCCGCTGTAGGCGATGAAGGCCGTCAGGGTGCCGACGGTGATGTCGCCGCGCGAGACCTGCCAGATGCCGAAGCACCAGATCACCAGCAGGCCGATCTCGGTCAGCAGCGACACGGTCGGCGAGAACAGCGACCAGACCTTGTTCAATTTATCGTTGACGGCCAGGTTGTGCTTGTTCGCTTCGCGGAAGCGCGCGGCTTCGCGCTTTTCCTGGGCAAACGCCTTCACGACACGAATGCCGGGGATGGTATCGGCCAGCACGTTGGTCACTTCGCCCCACACGCGGTCGATCTTCTCGAAGCCGGTGCGCAGCCTGTCGCGCACCACGTGGATCATCCAGGCGATGAAAGGCAGCGGCACCAGCGTGACCAGGGCCAGCCAGGGGTTCATGGAGAACAGGATCACGCCCGTCATGATGATCAGGAGGACGTCCGACAGGAAGTCGAGCAGGTGCAGCGACAGGAACACGCTGATCCGGTCCGAGCCGCTGCCGATGCGCGACATCAGGTCGCCGGTACGCTTGCCGCCGAAGTATTCCAGCGACAGGCGCAGCAGGTGTTCGTAGGTGGTCGAGCGCAGGTCGGCGCTGATGCGCTCGGAAGCCAGCGCCAGCACGTAGGTCTTGCCCCAGCCCAGCGCCCAGGCCAGCAGCGCCGCCGCGAACAGGCCGCCCATATATAAATAGACGAGCGAGGTGTCGATGGTCTGGCCGTTCTGGTACGGGATCAGCACATTGTCCATCAGCGGCTTGGTCAGGTACGGCGGGATCATGTGCGCGCCGGTCGAGCCCAGCATCAGAAGGAAGCCCAGGATCAGCTGGCCCTTGTAGGGCCTGGCGAAGCGCCACAGGCGCAGCAGGGTCCAGGTCGAGGGCGGCGTGTGCAGCACCTTGGTGCAGATCGGGCAATCCTCCTGGTCCGGTTCGAGCGGCGCCTTGCAGCTCGGGCAGGTGTGCTGCTCGGGCGGCTGCACCGGGATGCCGGTGGCGACGCTTTTCACCTGGTCGTTGAAGCCGTCCACCACCCGGATCGCGTGCAGGTTCTGGCCGAGGGTGAAGCGCCAGGACGCCAGCAGGCCCTGCTGGTCGACCAGCTCGATGTGGCCGACGCCGGCATGGTCGTGGTGGCGCAATTCCAGGCCGGGCTGGTAAGGCCAGTCGCGCCAGACGGTCTCGCCCGGCGCGCGCGCCAGTAGGCGGCTTGTCGTGACGACAATTAATCCTTTGACGAAACGTAATTTCGCGTCGAGGTCAACCTCCACGCTGTTTAAAACGTTTTCCCCTGGTGCAAGCTGTTTCCGCACCTCATCCTGCCAGGCTTCAGGCAGGAAACTGGCGGCGAGCGCCAGCGCGGTCGGAGAAGCAAGTTGTTGAGTTGTCATTATGTGATGCCGCCCTTGAGGGGCTAGTCCTGAATAGAGGGGTAACGCGGTGACCGGCTCGGCGGTTTACTTGAAAGGTGGAATTATTTTGCCGGGGTTGACACCTTGGCACGTCGCTGCAAGTGCCGGAAAAGCCGGCGACGGCAGCGAATTGGCAGAATCCGGCGCGCCGCTGTAAGCTTCGCGCCGGCAAAAGTATACAGCATGCGTACCGCAGCGACCCGCATCGACCCGTTTGGGTGCGGTAACGCACAGGCAGAAAAACATAGGCAACGCCATCATGGTGCACGAGCGGACCGTGGCGGCAAGACATCGATACATGACAAAGAAGAATGACATCAAGTTTCTCCGTGTGACTCACCTGCGCGGCCCGAACATCTGGACCTACCGTCCGGTGATCGAGGCCTGGCTCGACATCGGCGAGCTGGAAGACTTCCCCTCGAACAAACTGCCTGGCTTTACCGAACGCCTCACCAGCTGGCTGCCGGGCCTGATCGAACACCGCTGCGGCGTCGGCGAGCGCGGCGGCTTCATCGAACGCCTGCACGGCGGCACCTGGGCCGGCCACATCCTCGAACACATCGTGCTCGAGTTGCAGAACATGGCGGGCATGAAGACCGGCTTCGGAAAGACCCGCTCGACCGGCGAGCACGGCATCTACAAGATGGCCTTCCGCACCCGCGACGCCGTCGTCGGCCGTGCCGCCCTCGAGGCCGGTCACCGCCTGATGATGGCCGCCATCAATGACGAGCCCTACGACCTGGCCGCCACCGTCAGGCAGCTGACCGAGCTGGTCGACCGCTACTGCCTGGGCCCGTCGACCGGCCACATCGTCGATGCCGCCACCGATCGCCGCATCCCCTCGATCCGCCTGACCGAAGGCAACCTGGTGCAGCTCGGCCACGGCGCCGCCCAGCGCCGCATCTGGACCGCCGAGACCGACCGCACCAGCGCCATCGGCGAAGGCATCGCCAGCGACAAGGACCTGACCAAGAGCCTGCTCGCCTCGTGCGGCGTGCCGGTGCCGGAAGGCGCCCTCGTGCGCAGCGCGGACGAGGCCTGGGAAGAAGCCCAGGACATCGGCCTGCCGGTGGTGGTCAAGCCGGTCGACGGCAACCATGGCCGCGGCGTCACCCTGAACCTGATGCTGGAAGCCGACGTGCGCGCCGCCTACGCGATCGCCTCGAAGGAAGGCGACAGCAGCGCGGTGCTGGTCGAGCGCTTCATTCCCGGCAACGAGCACCGCCTGCTGGTGGTCGGCAGGAAGGTCGTGGCCGCCGCGCGCGGCGAAGCGCTGTGGGTGCTGGGTGACGGCAAGTCCAGCGTCACCGCGCTGTGCGACAGCCAGATCAACACCGATCCGCGCCGTGGCGACAGCGAGGAATTCCCGCTGGGCCGCGTCGACCCGAAGGACCCGGTGATCCTGCTCGACCTGCAGCGCCAGAACCTGACGCCCGAGTCGGTGCCGCAGGACGGCCAGCGCGTACTGATCCAGCCGAACGGCAACGTCGCCGACGACGTCACCGATATCGTGCATCCGGACGTGGCCCATGCCGCCGCCCTGGCCGCGCGCGTGGTCGGCCTCGACATCGCCGGCATCGACCTGGTCTGCGAAGACATCACCCGTCCGCTGCAGGAGCAGCGCGGCGCCATCATCGAAGTCAATTCCAGTCCGGGCCTGCTGGCCCACATCAAGCCGGCCAGCGGCGAGCCGCGCAATGTCGGCAAGGCCATCGTCGAACACCTGTTCGCGGACGGCGAGACCGGCCGCATCCCCCTGGTCGGCGTCACCGGCACGCTCGGCACCAGCCTGATCGCGCGCCTGCTCGGCTGCCTCCTGAATGCCGCCGGCAAGCACGCGGGCGTGGCCAACGGCGAGGGCCTCTACCTCGACGGGCGCGAAGTACAGAAGGGCGACTGCACCGGCTTCGCGGCGGGCGAGCGCCTGCTCATCAACCGCAACATGGAGGCGGCCGTGTTCGAATCGAACGCGCGCAGCATCCTGCTCGAAGGTCTCCCCTACGACCGCTGCACGGTGGGCGTGGTGACCGACATGGGCAAGCTGGACGACGTGGCGGAATACCACATCCACGACCAGGAAGCGCTGGCCAACGTCGTGCGCAGCCAGGTCGACGTCATCCTGTCGGAAGGCGCGGCGGTGCTGAACGCGGCCGATCCGGAAGTGGTCAAGCTGGCCGAACTCTCCGACGGACGCGTGATCTTCTACGCGATGGACGAACGCAACGACGCCATGCAGGCCCACCGCGCCGCCGGCGAGCGCGTCGTCTTCGCACGCGACAACCACATCATGCTGGCCGAAGGCGCGCAGGAGACCGCCCTGCTCGACCTCGGCAAGATCAAGCCGGCCACCGTCAAGCACCCGGCCAGCATCCTCGCGGCCGTGGCCGCGGCCTGGGCGCTGGACCTGCCGCACGACCTGATCTGCGGCGGCCTGCGCGCGTTCGACGCCACGCCGAAGAAAACGATTTATTGAACACACGGCCCGGTGCGCCGGAGCCGAAGAACATGACGCCGCCGCTGCCCGCCTCCGGGCACGGGCCGGCTGTCCCTAAAAGGATTGAAGGTTTATGGAAGTATCACGCGTACGGGCCCTGCGTGGCCCCAACCTCTGGAGCCACCACACCTCGGTCGAGGCGATCGTCGCCTGCACGCCGGAGGAAGAATCCATCGGCGCCCTGCCAGGCTTCGAGACGCGCCTGCGCGCCCGCTTCCCCCAGCTCGGCCAGCTGCAGCCCTTCGGCCACGACGACACCATCCCGCTGGCCCACGTGCTCGAGATCGTCGCGCTCGAGCTGCAGGCCCAGGCCGGCTGCCCGGTGACCTTCTCGCGCACCACGGCCACCGTCGAAACCGGCATCTACCAGGTGGTGGTCGAGTACTCCGAGGAAGACGTCGGCCGCCTGGCGCTGGACCTGGCCCGGCAACTGATCGAGGCCGCCCGCAGCGACGCACCCTTCGACCTGCAGGCCGCGCTCGCGCAGCTGCGCGACCTCGACGAGGACGTGCGCCTCGGCCCGTCGACCGGCTCCATCGTGCAGGCCGCCGTGGCCCGCAACATCCCCTACCGCCGCCTGACCGAGGGCAGCCTGGTCATGTTCGGCTGGGGCAGCAAGCAGCGCCGCATCCAGGCCGCCGAGATCGACGCCACCGGCGCGATCGCCGAGACCATCGCCCAGGACAAGGAGCTGACCAAGAAGCTGCTCGACGCCGCCGGCGTGCCGGTGCCGTTAGGGCGCACCGTGACTGATCCCGACGATGCCTGGGCCGCGGCCCAGGAGATCGGCCTGCCGGTGGTGATCAAGCCGAAGGACGGCAACCAGGGCAAGGGCGTGACGGTCAACATCACGACCCGCGAACAGATCGTGGCCGGCTTCAACGCCGCCTCCGAATTCCGCGACGACGTCATGGTCGAGCGCTACCTGCCGGGCCACGACTACCGCCTGCTGGTCATCGGCGACAAGCTGGTGGCCGCAGCGCGCCGCGATCCGCCCAGCGTGGTCGGCGACGGCGTGCACACCGTGCGCCAGCTGGTCGACACCGTCAACCTCGACCCGCGCCGCGGCAGCGGCCACGCGACCTCGCTGACCAAGATCCGCTTCGACGACATCGCCCTGGCCAGCCTGGCCAAGCAGGGCATGCACGCCGAGTCGGTGCCGCCGAAGGGCCAGCGCGTCATCCTGCGCAACAACGCCAACCTCTCGACCGGCGGCTCGGCCACCGACGTCACCGACGACGTCCATCCGGAAGTGGCGGCGCGCGCGATCGCGGCGGCGCACATGGTGGGCCTGGACATCTGCGGCGTCGACCTGGTCTGCGACAGCGTCCTGAAACCAATTGAAGACCAGCGCGGCGGCATCGTCGAAGTGAACGCCGCGCCGGGCCTGCGCATGCACCTGGCGCCCTCCTTCGGCAAGCCGCGCGCGATCGGCGAAGCCATCGTCGACATGCTGTTCGAGGAAGACGACGACGGCCGCATCCCGGTGGTCGCCGTCACCGGCACCAACGGCAAGACCACCACCGTGCGCCTGATCGCCCACATGCTCGGCACCTCGGGCCTGCGCACCGGCATGACCAACACCGACGGCGTCTACATCGAAGGGCGCCGCATCGACAGCGGCGACTGCAGCGGCCCGCGCAGCGCGCGCAACGTGCTGCTGCACCCGGACGTGGACGCGGCCGTGTTCGAGACCGCGCGCGGCGGCCTGCTGCGCGAAGGCCTGGCCTTCGACCGCTGCCAGGTGGCGGTGGTGACCAACGTCGGCGCCGGCGACCACCTCGGCCTGAACTACATCACCACGCTGGAAGACCTGGCGGTGCTCAAGCGCGTGATCGTGCAGAACGTCGCCGAAGGCGGCGTGGCGGTCCTGAACGCCGCCGACCCGATCGTCGCCGACATGGCCAACTTCACCCGCGGCGACGTCACCTTCTTCGCCCAGGACGGCACCCTGCCGCTGATGGCGATGCACCGCGCGCAGGGCCGCCGCGCCGTCTTCGTCGAGGACGGGCAACTGGTCTGCGCCCAGGGCAAGTTCGAGCACCGCATCCCGCTGAGCGAGGTGCCGATCACCCGCGGCGGCGTGGTCGGCTTCCAGGTCGAGAACGTGATGGCCTCGGTGGCGGCGGCCTGGGGCGTCGGCATTTCCTGGGACAAGATCGCGCTCGGCCTGAAGACCTTCGTGGGCGAGAGCGACAATGCGCCGGGCCGCTTCAACGTGTTCGATTACAAGGGCGCGACCCTGATCGCCGACTACGGCCACAACCCGGACGCGATTTCCGCCCTGGTGTCGGCGGTGGAGAACATGCCGGCCAAGCGCCGTTCGGTCGTGATCAGCGGCGCCGGCGACCGCCGCGACCAGGACATCACCCAGCAGACCCAGATCCTGGGCGCGGCCTTCGACGAGGTCCTGCTGTACGAGGACCAGTGCCAGCGCGGCCGCGCCGACGGCGAGGTGGTGGCGCTGCTGCGCCAGGGCCTGCAGGGTGCTGTGCGCACGCGCCACGTCGAGGAGATCCAGGGCGAATTCGTCGCCATCGACCGCGCACTGGCGCGCTTGTCCGAGGGCGACCTGTGCCTGATCCTGATCGACCAGGTCGACGAGGCCTTGGCGCACATCGCCAAGCGCGTGGCCGAGGCATAATCGACACCATGCTCGCACCCGAACAATTCCTGGGCTTCCTGCTCGCCGCCGTCCTGATCACCGCCTCCCCCGGCCCCGACAACCTGATGGTGCTGGGCCTGGGCATGTCCAAGGGGCGCAGGCAGGGCATGGTATTCGGCCTGGGCTGCGCGCTCGGCTGCCTGAGCCACACCCTGCTCGCGGTGCTCGGGGTGAGCGCGCTGATCGCCGCCTCGCCGGTCGCCTTCACGGCGCTGCGCGTGGGCGGCGGCCTGTATCTGGTCTGGCTGGGCTGGAACGCGCTGCGCAGCCAGGGCGGCAGCAAGGCCGCCGCCGGCAACGCCGCGCCGCAGACGTTGCGCAGCCTGTTCGCCAAAGGCCTGGTCGCGAACGCGATCAACCCGAAGGTGGTGCTGTTCTTCCTCTCGCTGCTGCCGCAGTTCGTGATTCCGGCCAACGGCAACGTGCCGGGCCAGATGCTGGCCCTGGGCGTGACCTTCACGGTCCAGGCGGTGGTCCTGTTCGGCCTGCTCGGCTATTTCGCCGGCGTGATCGGCGCCTGGTTCAACCGCAAGCCCGGCGCCGGCAAGTGGCTCGACCGCATCGCCGGCACCGTGTTCGTCGCGCTGGGCGTGAAGCTCATCGTGGCGCGCTAGGCGCCCTCTTTCTCATCGCCCGCATTCCCAGCAGCCCCAATCCCAGCAGCGCCAGCGAGGCCGGTTCCGGCACCGGTGCCGGCGGATCGGTCTCGACGTCCAGCCGCGCCGAGAAGAATTCCAGCGGGTCGCCCGGGAAGAAGTCCTGGATCAGCAAGGTCCAGCGCCCGTACACGTCCATGCCGTCGAAGGCCGACAGCGCGCCGGCCGGGCGGAAGCTGCCGGCGGCAAGATGCGGGCCGGCGGCCTGCTCCGCCTCGTCGTCGAAGACCAGGCGCACCCGTCCCGCGCCGTTGTTTCCCGGGCCGTAGGTGTCGTAGGCGCGCACCAGGTCGACCGTCGTGCCGTCCGGCGCCATCAACGCCAGCGAGAACTCGTCCTCGTAGGGCGTACCCTGGCCGCGGCAGGCGCCGCCTTGCGGCCCGAGCGGCGGGTCGTCGCATTTCGACAGGCTGACGATGAGCTTGAGGTCGAGGATGCTGCCGTGGAATCCGACGTTGAAGGACCGCGTTCCTTCGCTGCCGTCGAACACGCCGTAGCGCGTGTTGCTGGCAATGACGGTGGCCCCGGCGCTGGCCGAGAAGAGGCAGGCAATCATCGGGATGGCGGCGGCGGCCGCGGCGGCGAGGTGGTGCTTGGCTTTGCTCATGACGCTCCTTTCGTGTGAATGAAAAGAGGAAGCAAGTTCTGCACCACGGCCGGCCAATTATGCAGAATCAATGACTTACGGGATTATTGTTAAATATCCCTTCTGGAAATGTAAAAAATATCGTCACCGCCCGGACAGCCGTCCGCCCAGGCGGGAGCGATGGGACTCAGGCGTTCTCGCTCGTCTCGCGCCGCGGCAGCAGGTCGTGCACGATCGCTGAAAGCCGCTCCACCGACACCGGCTTGCCGAGGTGGGCCGAGTAGCCGGCGGCGCGCGCGTTGGCGATGTCGCTGTCGCGGCGCATCCCGCTGATCGCGATCGCCGGCAGCCTGGCCAGCTTCGGGTTGCTGCGCACGCGGCGCAGGAAGTCGTAACCGTCCAGCTCCGGCATCGAGATGTCGGAAATGAGCAGGTCGATCTGCTCGCGCTCGAGGATCTCCAGGCCCCTGGCGGCGCTGGTGGCCTCGAACACGATGGCGCCGCTGGTCTCGAGCAAGGACTTGAAGATGAGCAGCATCTCTTCCATGTCGTCGACCACCAGGATGCGCAGCCCGGCCATGCTGTCCTCGCCCTTGCCGCCCTCGCCCGGCAGCGGCGCGGCATTACCGTCGAGCAGGGGCAACCAGACCGTGAAACGCGCGCCCTTGCCGATGCCCTCGGAAAAGGCCTGGACGCGCCCGCAGTGCAGTTCGACGATCTCGCGCACCAGCGCCAGCCCGATGCCCAGCCCGCCCTTGGTGCGCGTGGTCACCGCCACGCTCTGGCCGTACATGTCGAACACGTGCGGCAGGAAGGCCGGCGCGATGCCCTGGCCGCTGTCGACGACGTCGATGCGGACCAGGCCTTCCTCGCGGCCGAGATGCACCTCGATGCGCCCGCCCTTGGGCGTGAACTTCAATGCATTGCTCAGCAGGTTCAGCAGGACCTGTTCCAGGCGCACGGCGTCGGCCATCACGTATACGCCGTCGACGCCGCCGCTCAGCGTGATGTCGACGTCGTGCGCGGCCGGATCGGCGCGCATCACCTCGACGATGCCGCGCGCCACCATCTCCGGCAGTACCGGCGCCATCGACAGCGACAGCTTGCCGGTGCGCACACGCGACATGTCCATCAGGTCGTCGATGATCTTGGCCTGGCTCATCACCGAATTGCGGATGATCGAAGCGGCGCGCAGGAAAGTCGGCGAGTGGCGCAGTTCGGGCATGCGCGCCAGCAGCTCGACGTTAATGTTGATCATGTTCAGCGGATGGCGCAGCTCGTGCGCCATCACGGCCAGGAACTCGTCCTTCAGCGCCGCCGCGTTGGCGGCGTCGGAACGTACGCTCTGCTCGCGCACCAGCGAGGCGTGCTCGCGCGCCTGCTCCTGGCGCTCGCGCGAAGTGACGTCGCGCGCGATCTTTGCGTAGCCGTTGATGTCGCCGTTGCGCAGCGGGGTGGTCACGCCGCTGCAGAAGAAGCGGCTGCCGTCCTTGCGCAGGTGCCAGCGCTCGTCCTCGGCGCGGCCGTCCGTGCGCGCGCGGCGCAGCTCATCAAACGGCACGCCGGCCTCGCGGTCCTCGGGCACGAACAGCCGCTCCAGCGTATCGCCCAGCATTTCCTGCTCGGTGTAGCCGAACAGCTGCTCCGCGCCCTTGTTCCAGCTGGTGGCGCGGCCCTCCTCGTCCATCGTGATGATGGCGTAGTCGTAGGCGCTCTCGGCCACCAGGCGCATGCGCGCCTCCGAGGCGCGCGCCTGCTCCTCGGCCTGGCGGCGCGCCGTGATGTCGAAGAAGGTCATCACCGCGCCTTCGATGCGGTCTTCGTTGGTGCGGTAGGGCAGCAGGCGCACGATGTAGTAGCGTCCCTCGATGGAGCGCACCTCGCGCTCGACCAGGCGCAGCGTGTCGAAGGTGGCGCCGACGTCCTCGGCCAGCTGGTCGTAGTCCAGCTTGTGGGTCAGGTCGAGCAGCGAGCGGCCCACGTCGGAGGCGATGATCGAGAACAGGTCGGCCGCGCGCGGCGTGAAGCGCTTGATGCGCAGGCCGCTGTCCACGAAGATGGTGGCGATGTCGGTCGAAGCGATCAGGTTGTTCAGGTCGTCGTTGGCCTTGCCGGTCTCCTCGACCTTCACCTTCAGTTCATAGTTGACGGTAACCAGCTCCTCGTTGACCGATTGCAGCTCTTCCTTGCTGGTTTCCAGTTCCTCGGTGGCCGAGCGTAATTCCTCGTTGATCGCCTGCAGTTCCTCGTTCGAGGCGCGCAGCTCCTCGGTCGAGATTTCCGCGTTCTCGATCGTTTCCTGCAGCTGCTCGCGCTTGCGCTGCAGCTCGGCTTCCAGCTGGGCCAGCACCACGTCGTGGCTGCCGTTCGGGCGTTGCGGCGCGGCCTTGTCCTGGGCCTGCTCGACGCGGTTGAACACGACCAGCAGGAAGTCGGTTTCGGCTTCCTCGTCGCGGAAGGGGCGCACCGTCATCGCGACCGTGCCCGGTTCCTTGTTCGCGCTCAGCTCGATCGGCCGGCACTCGACGCTGGCCTCGCCCTGCATGGCCTGGTACATCGCCGAGCGCAGTTCCAGGCGCAGTTCGGGCAGCACCAGGGCCAGCAGGTTGCGCGAGGGTTCGCCGCCGGCCAGGCGCAGGAAGCGGCCGGCCTCCTCCGACATGTGGACGATATTGCCTTCGCGGTCGACCACGACCGAAGGCGGCGCGGATTGCGCGAGTGCGCGCTGGTGCAGCTCGGCATACGAGAACTGGCGCTTGCCGGGCAGCTTGATACGGCTGATTTCCGGCAGGCGCGCGCCGAACAAGGCCGAGGTCGGGGCCTGGTAGTGCAGCGGGCGGCCGCCGCCGCGGGCGCGGTAGATGCGGTTCTTCTTGTCGACCGGGATGAAGTAGTCGGACACCGACTCGGCCGACTCGGAGCTGCCCAGGAACAGGTAGCCGCCGGGTTTCAGCGCGAAGTGGAAGGTCTGCAGCACGCGCACCTGGACGTCGCGGTTCAGGTAGATCAGCAGGTTGCGGCAGGAAATCAGGTCGAGCCGCGAGAACGGCGGATCGCGCAGCAGGTTGTGCGAGGCGAACAGGATGCGGTCGCGCAGCGACTTGCGGATGCGGTAGCGGTCGTCTTCCTTGTTGAAGTACTGGCGCAGGCGCGCCGGCGCGACGTCGGTGATGATCGAGGCCGGATAGTTGCCCGAGCGCGCGCTGTCGATCGCGCGGTCGTCGATGTCGGAAGCGAACACCTGGAACAGCGGCGGGTGCTCCATCAGCGCGGCCTGGTCGGCCATCAGCATCGCCATCGAATAGGCTTCCTCGCCGGTGGCGCAGGCCGCGACCCAGGCGCGCACCTCGTCGGTCGACCCCTTGTCCTTGAACAGTTCGGGCATGATCTCGCGCTCGAGCGCTTCGAAGGCTTCGCGGTCGCGGAAGAAGTTGGTCACGCCGATCAGCATGTCGTCCAGCAGCAGCTTGTGCTCGCCGGGATCGTGCTCGAGCAGGTCGCGGTAGGCCGGCAGCGACTGCACCCCGCGCACCTGCAGGCGCCGCTCGATGCGGCGCAGCACGGTGGCGCGCTTGTAATGGCGGAAATCGTGCCCGGTATGGCCGAGCAGGCGCGAGATGATG
>DNCF01000514.1:13744-13870 GCA_003484545.1 Massilia sp.
CGATCGGCGCCTCGCCGTCGCCGGGCGGCGGCATCTGGATGGTGCGCGCGTTGTTCCACAGGTCGATCAGCTTTTGCGGCATCTCGGCCACGGGCAGCACGAAGTCGACCGCGCCGGTGCGCAGCG
>DNCF01000515.1 GCA_003484545.1 Massilia sp.
CAGGAACTTCGGCACGATGAACAGCGAGATCCCCTTCACGCCCGGCGGCGCGTCCGGCGTGCGCGCCAGCACCAGGTGGATGATGTTCTCGGCCATGTCGTGCTCGCCGTAGGTGATGAAGATCTTGGTGCCGAAGATCTTGTAGGTGCCGTCGCCCTGGGGCACGGCGCGGGTGCGCACGGCGGCCAGGTCCGAACCGGCCTGCGGCTCGGTCAGGTTCATGGTGCCGGTCCACTTGCCCGAGATCAGGGGCTCGAGGAAGCGCGCCTTTTGTTCATCGGAGCCGGCGGTCAGCAGCGCCTCGATGGCGCCGTCGGTCAAGAGGGCCACCAGCGCGAACGAGATCGAGGCGGCGTTAAGCATTTCGGTGCACGGCGTGGCGACGATCTTCGGCAGGCCCTGGCCGCCGAACTCGCTCGGGTGCTGCACGCCCTGCCAGCCGGACTCGGCGAATGCCTGGAAGGCGACCTTGAAGCCGGCCGAGGTGGTCACCTGGCCGTCGTGCCAGAAGCTCGGCTCCTTGTCGCTCGGGTGGTTCAGCGGGGCGACGACTTCGCCGCAGAATTTCGCGTTCTCTTCCAGCACCGCTTCGACGGTGTCGACGGTGGCGTCTTCGCAGCCCGGCAGCTTGCTCACTTGGTCCAGGCCGGCCAGTTCGTTCAGGACGAACAGCATGTCTTTGATCGGGGCTTGGTAGCTCACCTTGATCTCCTCAGATTTGGATGTAAAACAGGCCACGACAGCCTGGCAAATTGCCCGACCAGCGTGGCCTGAGTGTTGTTCGCGGGGGGTGTAGGGTGGGGACTCGTCCCCACGCGGTAAACGGCTCCGATGTCGTGTTCGACGATCTCGCCGATACGTATCACCGCGTGGGGACAAGTCCCCACCCTACGAATTAACCCAGTTCTTTCACCAATGCCGGAACGACTTCGAACAGGTCGCCGACGAGGCCGTAGTCGGCCACCGAGAAGATCGGCGCTTCCGGGTCCTTGTTGATGGCGACGATGGTCTTCGAGTCCTTCATGCCGGCCAGGTGCTGGATCGCGCCCGAGATGCCGACGGCGATGTACAGCGACGGGGCGACGATCTTGCCGGTCTGGCCGACCTGCCAGTCGTTCGGCACGTAGCCGGCGTCGACCGCGGCGCGCGAGGCGCCCATGGCGGCGCCCAGCTTGTCGGCCAGCGGCTCCAGGATCTTGAAGTTGTCGCCCGAGCCCATGCCGCGGCCGCCCGAAACGACGATCTTGGCGGCGGTCAGTTCCGGACGGTCCGACTTGGCCAGCTCGCGGCCCACGAAGGCCGACTTGCCGACGTCGGCGACGGCGGCGATGGTCTCCACGGCAGCCGAGCCGCCGGTGGCGGCGGCAGCGTCGAAGCCGGTGCCGCGCACGGTGATGACTTTCACGCTGTCGCTCGACTGCACGGTCGCGATCGCGTTACCGGCATAGATCGGACGCTCGAAGGTGTCCGGCGAATCGACCTTGGTGATTTCCGAGATCTGGGCCACGTCCAGCTTGGCGGCGACGCGCGGCAGGATGTTCTTGCCGTAGGCGGTAGCCGGGGCCAGGATGTGCGAGTAGTTGCCGGCGACAGCCAGGATCTGCTCGGCGACGTTTTCGGCCAGGCCGTCGGCGAAGTGCGGCGCGTCGGCGACCAGCACTTTCGACACGCCGGCGATCTGCGCGGCGGCTTCGGCGGCGGCGCCGCAGTTCGAACCGGCGACCAGCACGTGCACTTCGCCACCGCACTGGGCGGCCGCGGTCACGGTGTTGTGGGTTGCGCCCTTCAGGGAGCCATTGTCGTGTTCAGCAATAACTAATGCGACCATGATGTTTCCTATGTTTGATAGTGACGGCGGGGCCGCTTAGATGACTTTGGCTTCGGTGCGCAGCTTCTGGACCAGGGTCGCGACGTCCGGCACCTTCACGCCGGCCGAGCGCTTGGCCGGCTCGGCGACCTTCAGGGTCTTCAGGCGCGGGGTCACGTCGACGCCCAGGTCTTCCGGCTTGACGGTTTCCAGCGGCTTCTTCTTGGCCTTCATGATGTTCGGCAGCGTCACGTAGCGCGGCTCGTTCAGGCGCAGGTCGGTGGTGACGATGGCAGGCAGGGTCAGGGCCACGGTTTCCAGGCCGCCGTCAACTTCGCGGGTCACGGTCACTTTGCCGTCTTCCAGCACCACTTTCGAGGCGAAGGTCGCCTGCGGCCAGCCCAGCAGGGCCGCCAGCATCTGGCCGGTCTGGTTCGAGTCGTCGTCGATCGCCTGCTTGCCCAGGATGATCAGCTGCGGCTGCTCTTTCTCTGCCAGCGCCTTCATGATCTTGGCAACAGCCAGCGGCTCGGTCTCGACGGCGGTTTCCACCAGGATGCCGCGGTCGGCGCCGATCGCCATGCCGGTGCGCAGGGTTTCCTGGCACTGCGGCACACCGACGGAGACAGCCACCACTTCGGTGACCTTGCCGGCTTCCTTCAGGCGGGTCGCTTCTTCGAGTGCGATCTCGTCGAACGGGTTCATCGACATTTTGACGTTGGCGATATCGACGCCACTACCGTCGGACTTGACGCGGACCTTGACGTTGTAGTCGACCACGCGTTTGACGGGTACCAGGACTTTCATAGGTGTGCCTTTGAAAAATTGAAGAGGTAACTTGGCTAAAGTGGCCTAGATTATAAGAGATAATCTGCTGCTAGACCGAATTAAAGCACGATCGTGCGATTTTTGGCTAGAGTGAATCTTCGAAATCGCGGTGTTCACGGAACATCAAGGGAACAGACGGGGCGTTGACCCTGCCCCGCCGGGTGGCGCCACGAGCCGAAGCCCGTTTATTTGCGGCGCATCAGAAAGGTGAATTCGCCGTTCTCGGCGGTATGTGCCAGGAGGGCATTGCCGGTCTGCTTGGCGAACGCCTGGAAATCGCGCACGGAACCGGTATCGGTGGCCACGATGCGCAGCACCTGTCCGCTCTCCATCTCCGCGAGGGCCTTCTTGGCTTTCAGGATGGGCAGAGGACAATTCAGCCCGCGCGCATCCAGGTCTTTCTGGAATTCCATGGTGTCAATGTCGATAGTCATGTCGCTCATCGCTTGCCTGCTCGGTGGGTGATGCTAAAAGGGTGTGCCGGAAACTGCATACTACTCCAATTCCCGCAGTATGACGCAGCGCACCAAAATAGTCACACATTGTTGCATGTCCACAACCAAATGTAAAACTTGCCACATTTAGCGCACCAAACCATGACACATGGGTAAAGATAAGCACCGCCGCGGTGCGTCGTGCCTATTGTTCGACGAGCTCGACCCGCCGGTTTTTCCGGCGTCCTTCCTCGGCGCGATTCGATGCCAGCGGCGCATAGGCGCCCACGCCCTTGGCCGACAGGCGCTTCGGATCGACCTTGTGGCCCTCGGCCAGGGCCTTGACCACGGCATCGGCACGCTGCTGCGACAGCGCCAGATTCTGGGCGAGCACACCCTGGTTGTCGGTATGGCCGACCACGAAGACCTTCAGCTTCGGATCCTGCTGCAGCATCTTGGCCATCTCGGCCAACGCCGGCTTCGAATCCGGCTTCACCTCGGCCTTGCCGGTGTCGAAGTAGACGCCATAGACGGCCACCTTGCCTTCGTTGGCAATGCCCTTGGCCATCTCGGCCGCGTTCAGGCTGGCGGCTACCTTGCCGGTTTCCATGGCCTTGCCTTCCACGATCTCCAAATAGACGCCACCCTCCTCATCCTTGTACGAAGGCAGCGCCAGCACGGCGACATGGACCGGCGCGCCATCCGGACGCTTGCCTTCCGCCACCATGTAGCGCCCCTGGCGGGGCCCTGCGATAAAGATGCTCGACGAGATGTTGCCCTTGATGAAATTATTGCTCAGGCGCTTGTCCCACCAGTAATCGCCGATGTCGTCGCCGCAGGCCTCCTTAACGCAGGAGAACGCGGTCTTCAGGCCAGCCTTGGCCAAGGCGGCCTCGTAGTTGCGCATCACTTCCAGCGTCGAGCGCTCGTGCGGCACCACATAGGCGATGCGGGAGACCTTTCCTTCGAGCTGAAACGATTTTTCGAAGCTGGCGCGCCGCTCCTTGCTGTCATAGATGCGCTTGCCGGCCGGGAGCATCGCTTCGTCGAATTCCTTGACCTCGTACCCCACCAGCTTCGCCCCCTCGAAGCGCGACAGCAAAGGATGGTCCTTCGCCCCCTTCACGGTGTCCGCCGCCGGCATCTTGCCGTAGGCGAGCGATGCCGCTCCCAAGCACAACACCAGTCCAGCCAGTCGAAGCCCCCGCATATCACTCCCCTGAAATAGTAAATAAACAAGGAATTTTATGGACGAGCTGTCGCCCCGGCAACGCCTAATTACTGTGCATAAAGCAATCGTGCGCGCCGTGCGCAAAGGCAAAAAAAAACGCCGCGTGACGCGGCGTTTCGGGGAGCTGCGCTCCCTGGAGCGCGACGGCTTACGCGCGTTCGCCGACCCAGCCGGCCACGCCCGCCAAAGCCTGCGGCAGGCCTGCCGGATCGGTGCCGCCGGCCTGCGCCATGTCGGGACGTCCGCCGCCCTTGCCGCCCACCTGCTGGGCGACGAAGTTGACCAGCTCGCCAGCCTTGACCTTGCCGGTCGCATCCTTGGTCACGCCCGCGATCAGGCTGACCTTGCCGTCGGCGACCGAAGCGAGCACGATGGCCGCGGTCTTCAGCTTGTCTTTCAGCTTGTCCATCGCTTCGCGCAGGGTGGCGACGTCGGCGCCTTCCATGGTTGCAGCCAGCACCTTGATGCCGTTCACGTCGACCGCCTTGTTGACCAGCTCGTCGCCCTGGCCGGCGGCCAGCTTCGACTTCAGCGCCGACACTTCCTTCTCCAGCACCTTGACCTGGTCCTGCACCTGGGCGATGCGCGAGGGCAGCTCGTCCGGGCCGGTCTTCAGGGCCGACGCGGCCGCGAGCAGCCTGGCGTTGGTCTGTTGCACCCAGGCCAGCGCGCCCTCGCCCGTCACCGCTTCCACGCGGCGGATGCCGGCGGCGACGCCGCCTTCCGACACGATCTTGAACAGGCCAATGTCGCCGGTGCGGGTCACGTGGACGCCGCCGCACAGCTCTTTCGACGAACCGATGTCGAGCACGCGCACCTGGTCGCCGTACTTCTCGCCGAACAGGGCCATGGCGCCGTGCTTGACGGCGTCGTCGAAGCTCATGTGCTGGGCCTGGGTCGGGTGGTTTTCCAGGATCTCGCGGTTGACGATCTGCTCGACCTGGGCAATCTGCTCAGGCGTCATCGGCGCGTTGTGGCTGAAGTCGAAGCGGGTCTTGTCCGGATCGACCAGCGAGCCCTTCTGCTGCACGTGCGAACCCAGCACTTCGCGCAGGGCCTTGTGCATCAGGTGGGTGGCCGAGTGGTTGCGGATGGTGCGCGCGCGCTTGGCCTGGTCGACCTGGGCGTCCACGGTGTCGCCGACCTTCAGCGAGCCGCTGCGCAGCACGCCGTGGTGGCCGAACACCTCGGCCTGGATCTTCAGGGTGTCCTCGACCTCGAACTGGCCGCCGCTGGAGGCGATGACGCCATGGTCGCCGACCTGGCCGCCCGACTCGGCGTAGAACGGGGTGGTGTCGAGCACCACGATGCCTTCCTGGCCTTCCTTCAGTTCCTGCACCGACACGCCTTCGCTGTACAGCGCCAGCACGTGGGTGTTGTGGACCAGCGACTCGTAGCCGACGAACTTGGTCTTATCGCCCGCGTACTCGACCTTGGCGGCCATCTTGAACTTGCCGGCGGCGCGGGCCGTCTTCTTCTGCAGCTCCATCGCCTCGGCGAAGCCGGCTTCGTCCAGCGTCACGCCGCGTTCGCGGCAGATGTCGGCGGTCAGGTCCAGCGGGAAGCCGTAGGTGTCGTACAGGGTGAAGGCGGTGGCGCCGTCCAGGTTCTTCGGATCCTTGGCGAGTTGCGCTTCCAGGATCTTCATGCCGTTTTCCAGGGTCTCGCCGAAGCGCTCTTCCTCGGCCTTCAGCACCTGGGCGACACGTTCCTTGGCTTCGGTCAGTTCCGGATAGGCGCTGCCCATCTCGATGTCCAGGTCTTCGACCAGCTTGTAGAAGAACGGCTTGGTCTGGCCCAGCTTGTGGCCGTGGCGCAGCGCGCGGCGGATGATGCGGCGCAGGACGTAGCCGTGGCCTTCGCTGCTCGGGATGATGCCGTCGACGATCAGGAAGGAGGCGGCGCGGATGTGGTCCGCGATCACCTTCAGCGAATTGTTGGTGAGGTCGGTCGCGCCGGTTTCGCGGGCAGCCGCCTTGATCAGGTTCTGGAACAGGTCGATCTCGTAGTTCGAGTGCACGTGCTGCAGCACGGCCGCCAGGCGCTCCATGCCCATGCCGGTGTCGATCGACGGCTTCGGCAGCGGGGTCAGCACGCCGGCTTCGTCGCGGTTGAACTGCATGAACACCAGGTTCCAGATCTCGATGAAGCGGTCGCCGTCTTCCTCGGCCGAGCCCGGAGGACCGCCCCAGATGTCGGCGCCGTGGTCGTAGAACACTTCGGTGCACGGGCCGCAAGGGCCGGTGTCGGCCATCTGCCAGAAGTTGTCGGAGGCGTAGCGCGCGCCCTTGTTGTCGCCGATGCGGATGATGCGCTCTTTCGGCACGCCGATCTCGTTGGCCCAGATGTCGTAGGCTTCATCGTCCTCGAAGTAGACGGTGACGGTCAGCTTCTCGGCGGGCAGCATGTAGACCTTGGTCAGCAGCTCCCAGCAGTAGTGGATGGCGTCGCGCTTGAAGTAGTCGCCGAAGCTAAAGTTACCCAGCATCTCGAAGAAGGTGTGGTGACGCGCGGTGTAGCCGACGTTTTCCAGGTCGTTGTGCTTGCCGCCGGCGCGCACGCAGCGCTGCACGGTGGTGGCGCGCTTGTACGGGCGCGTGTCCAGGCCGAGGAAGACGTCCTTGAACTGCACCATTCCGCTGTTGGTCAACAACATGGTCGGATCGTTGCCCGGCACGAGCGGGCTGGACCGTACGATCGTATGGCCCTTGGACTCAAAGAACTTGAGGAACTTTTCGCGAATTTCGGAGGATTTCATGTTGTGGGGTGCGGAAAGAGAGCAGTACGGTATATAAAGCAACGATTATATCAGTCACTGGTGACTTGTTAACGCGCCGTACGAGCGGCCCCGTTAGCGGGTTTTGTCACCGGTAGTCCGCAGCGCCTCCCGTAGGGTGGGCACCTGTGCCCACGCGGATTCCAAACACAGATAACGGCACAGGCAACAGCCCCACATGCGTATGCACGCGCTTTTCCCCAAGGTGCGCATGATCGCCCGGTGAGACCGCGTGGGCTCAAGAGCCCACCCTACGAAAAATCCGGCCCGATCAGGTCGATCCGGTCGGTACAAAACGCCTCCACGCCCCAGCCCAGCAGCTCGCGCGCCCGTGCCGGCTCGTCGACCGTATAGCAAAACAGCCCGAACCCGGCCGCCCGCACCGCCTGCGCCAGCTCGGGCGTCAGGTGCCGGTGATTGGTATGGATCGCCACCGCCTCCACCGCGTGGGCGCGGCGCTCCCAGTCCGGCGGCAGTTCGCTCATCAGGAGTGCGCGCGGCACCAGCGGCGCCACCTCGCGCGCCGATTCCAGCGCCAGCTCGCTGAACGAGGACAGCAGCGGCACCGCTTCCCACCGCCCGGCCGCGATCTCATCGGCAAACATGCTTGCCGCGATGCGCGCCACCGTGCCGCCGGTTTCGATCTCGTAGCCGGGCGCCGGCTTGATCTCCATGTTCTGCCAGACGCCGTGCGCCTTGCAGAACTGGGCGAACTCGACGAACAGCGGCACCGGCTCGCCGTCGTAGCGGCGCGCGAACCAGCTGCCGGCGTCCAGCGCCGCCAGCTCCAGGGCGTCGTAGTCGAACACGTTGCCGGAACCGGCCACGGTGCGCCCGAGGAAGGGATCGTGCATGACGACCGGGACGCCGTCGCGCGCCAGCATGACGTCGTATTCGATGGCGCGAAAGCCGCGCCGCATGCCTTCAACCAGACCGGCCATGGTGTTTTCCGGCGCCAGCGTGCCGCCGCCGCGGTGGGCCAGCACACGGGGATAGCGCCAGGCGCCGTGCGGATTCATGCGGGCGCCGCCAGGCGGGACGAGAAATACACGAAGCCGGCCAGGTTGGCCGCCACCGTCGCCCGGAACATCCGCTGGAAGGGGCGCTTCGACGTCTTGTGGCGCAGCCATTGCTGGGCCAGCAAGGCGCCCGGCCAGCCGCCAACCAGGCCCAGCACCAGCAAGGTGCGCTCGGGCGTGCGCCAGTCGCCGTGCCGGGCGGCCGACTTGTCGAGGACATAGGCGACGAAACAGGTCAGGCTGGTGATGGCGTAGGCCGCCCCGACCAGTAGCGGCAGGTCCCAGGCGACGGTCGCCCCGATGTAGAGGAAGGCAAAAGCCAGGATGGGCAGGTAAGGCATCGCAGCAGCTTAGCGCGGCAAGCCAGACATTACCAGCAGGCAGGGTCTTAAAGTTTTTATATGTCGTGCGTTCGCCACCGTACCGAAACCCGGCTGTGGACGTCCTACCCTCCCCTTTCAACGTCATTGAAGCAGGAGGTCACATGGGTTTTGATTTAGGGAATTTGCTTGGCCAGTATCTCGGCGGTGGCGCCGCCAACCCGGCGCAGGCGCCCGACGACTTCGAGCGCGCCGCCCAGGCCGCGCCGCGCGAAACGATCGCGCAGGGCGTGATCCAGGCCCTGCGTTCCGACCAGACGCCGCCCTTCCCGCAGATGCTGGCCCAGATGTTCGGCAACAGCAGCCCGGACCAGCGCGCCGGCATGCTCAACCAGCTGATCGCCGGTGCCGGGCCAGGCCTGATGGGCAAGCTCGGCGGCTTGTTCGGTGGCAATGCGGGCGGACGCGTGACGCCGGAACAGGCATCGCAAGTCTCGCCGGAACAGGTGAAGGAAATCGCCGAGAAGGCGCAGCAGGAAAATCCGGGCATCCTCGACCGCATGGGCGAGTTCTATGCCGAGCACCCGACCGCCGTCAAGGCAATCGGCGCCACCGCGCTCGCCGTCGCGCTCGGCGCCATGGCGCAGGGCATCCAGCGCCGCAACCCAACCCCAGAAAAGGAGAAAGACATGGGCATTCTGAGCAACATCTTCCACAAGATCTTCCCGCAGAAATCCACACCTGCTTCAAGCTCGGCACCGGCCTCGGCGCCGGCCGCCGCGCCGGGCGCCCAGCAGAACATTCCGCAGCCGCCGGAATG
>DNCF01000508.1 GCA_003484545.1 Massilia sp.
GCACGGCCGCGTGCACATCCTCGACCGCGAGTCGGCCGTGGACAGTACCGGCCATGGCTCGCCGCTGCCGCAGCTGAAGCACGGCGGCCCGGGCCGCGCTGGCGGCGGCGAAGAGCTGGGCGGCATCCGCGCGGTAAAACACTTCCTGCAGCGCGCGGCGGTGCAGGGCTCGCCGACCATGCTGACCGCCGTGACGGGCGAATATGTGCGCGGCGGCGCGGTGAAGGAATCCGAAATCCACCCGTTCCGCCGCTGGTTCGAGGACCTGGAGATCGGCCATTCTCTCCTGACGCATCGCCGCACCGTGAGCGAAGCCGACATCGTCAACTTCGGCGGCATCTCGGGCGACTACTTCTACATGCACTTCGACGAGATCGCGGCGAAGGACACCCAGTTCGGCAAGCGCATCGCGCACGGCTACTTCGTGCTGTCGGCCGCGGCCGGTTTGTTCGTCTCGCCGGCGCCGGGTCCGGTGCTGGCCAACTACGGCCTGGACAACCTGCGCTTCGTGGCCCCGGTGGCGATCGGCGACACCATCCGCGCAAGGCTCACCTGCAAGCGCAAGGTCGACCGGAATCGCACCGACGAGCAGGGCCGTGGCCAGGGCGTGGTGGCCTGGGACGTGCAGGTCACCAACCAGAACGACGAACTGGTCGCAAGTTACGATATCCTGACGCTGGTGCAGAAGCGCGGCTGAGAGGTGCCATCCGGCCAGGTCAGCCGCGTCAACTCAATCCTTTAAGGAGCAAGCATGTCGCGGCTAGACCTGAGTATTATTCCCGTGCTGACCGGCACCAAGTATCCGGACCCGTTCGCCGAAGCCGTCAGCGGACGCAGCCGCCAGGCGCTGGGGGAGGCCGGCGGCCTGACCCAGTTCGGCGTCAACCTGGTCGAGCTGAAACCCGGCGCGGCTTCCTCGCAGCGCCACTGGCATAGCCATGAGGACGAGTTCGTCATGGTGGTGTCGGGCGAACTGACCCTGGTCACCGACGAGGGCGAAACCCTGATGCGCGCCGGCGACTGCGCCGCTTTCCCGGCCGGCAAGCCGAACGGCCACCACCTGGTCAACCGCAGCTGGGGCAATGCGCTGTTCCTGGCGGTCGGGCCGAACATCCCCGCCGACCGCGCGACGTATCCGGACATCGATTTGGTGTACGACGGGGCGACCGACAGCTATACGCACAAGGATGGGACGCCGTATCCGAAACGCGATGGGGCGGCGCAGTCCATGGGCGCCGTGGCGCCGGCGCCGCCGCTGGAGGAGCATACGCTCGAGCCGCGGACCTACCGGCACGAATAACAAGCTGGGGCCAGGTCTGACATTCAAATACGATATCAGCTGTGGAAGTCCGGACCAAGGCTGAGCTCGTCTCCAATGTCAGACCTGATCCCACTGTTTCTACTGTATTTAGCGTTGATTGTGTGTCCTTTGGAGCGCACCTTGCACCGCGGGGGCAATCTCATCTTCCTCATATTGCCCGACGACACCAAAACGCCCCAGTATGCCTGACCCGCTGCAAGCAAGAATGTCGTCATTGCCTTGTTTCTTGAAAATGACATACCTGGCTGATACCAGCATGCCCACCCCGCACTCCGAATCACTCGCGGGCGTGCTGAGAATCAGGGATGCAGGGGGCGCGCTGCCTTTTAAGGTTTTGGTGACGAGAAATCGTCCTTCGATTGAAGGCGATTCTTTGCCATTGCCGGCAACGAGTTTCGCCTCTTGAAGCGTCGCAAAATGGACGGAATCGGCGTTCTTGGCAAAGTCGCTTACCGTCATGGGTAGACAGCTACACGCCGAGGCCTCGGTGGAAAACAATGAAACGAGCAGAAGCCCAAGAATCGATCTTTTCATAAAATTCTAGATTGCCGAATACAGCTGTCCGCGTGGCCAACGAAAACATCATGAATGGCTCAGTGTACGGAATTTGTTGCTCCTCCAGCAAGACCAAATTTTGTCAGCGCCAGCCTTCGTTGTGGAATCAGGTCGCCTTGCCCACAGTGCCGAGCCAAGCCGTGATCGAAGCCGCCAGCACCCCCGGCTGCTCCAGCGGCAGCATGTGGCCCGACTGTTCGATCACCTCCAGCCTCGCCCCAGGAATGGCTTCCGCCAATTCCCGCGTTTCCTGCGCGCTGCGCAGCGGATCCTGCGCTGCCCCGATCACCAGCGTCGGACAGGTCAAGGACGCCGCCGCAATCCCATCGCGCTGCAGCCCCGACTGTAGCACCAGCGCCTCGTAGCCGAGCCGGCGTCCCATTTCCCTGATCCGCGTCACCAGTTCCCGGTCCCCGCGCCGGTCGGGATGCAGCGACTGCGCAATCGCCCCCATGCTCAGGCCGCGGAAAGTGGAAGGATCGAGCGCCCTGATCGCATCCTGCTTGGCCTTGGCCCGTTCGGCGCTGTCGACCTCGAGCGAACTGGCCACCAGCACCAGCGCCGCCACCCGCTCCGGATACAACTCGGCCACTTTCCGGGCGATATAGCCGCCCAGGGAAAAGCCGACCAGCACGAAACGCTCCGGCGCGGCCTGCGCCACGCTGCGTGCAATCTCTTCCGTCGTGCTGCCGGGCCCAAGCGGCAGGCGGTCAATCGGCGCCGCCCACCGCAACAGCGGCACGACCTCATCCCATAGGGACTCGTCCAGCATATAGCCCGGCAGCAGGACCAGGGGCAAGGAAGCGGCGGGAATCTTCATCTCTTCATTCAACTCAAACATGGTTTTCATGCCGCCGGCATGACGGGGCGGCGCTGCATTCTCGATATTCGAAAAATTCGATGGTATATCTGCAAATTCTCCGTTTTTCATTTCAATTTTAGCCACGCATAATGACTCCATCGCAGCAAACATGCGGCGATGCGGAGCGGCAGGTAGCACGGAATATGGTCGAGGCGGTCGATGGTAAAGCGAACGTCTCGGCTTCAAGAACCCAATAGAACGAGGAGCGCACCATGGTCTACCTGATTTCTCTCGGCGCCGGCATCCTGGCCGGCGTGCTCTACGGCCTGATCAACGTGCGCTCGCCGGCGCCGCCCGCCATCGCCCTGGTCGGCCTGCTGGGCATGCTGCTTGGCGAGCAGGTCGTACCGGTGGCCAAGCGCGTGATCGAGGGCGTGCCCCTGACCCGCGCCTGGTTCGCCAGCGAGTGCCAGAGCAAGATCACCGGCGTCCAGGCAAGCGCCAGCGCAAGCAACAACGCCGACAACGAAGCCACCGACGCATCCCGTCAAGGCTGACCGATTTCACAACCGCCGCGGCAAGGCCCGGCAACGACAATACCAAAGGAGAACACCATGAACAACGCCAAACTGGAAGTCCTGACCCCGGAAAACTCGCAGCTGATCATCATCGACCACCAGCCGCAGATGGCTTTCGGCGTGCAGTCGATCGACCGCCAGACCCTGAAGAACAACGTGGTGGGTCTTGCCAAGGCAGCCAAGGTCTTCGACATCCCGACCATCATCACCACCGTCGAGACCGAGTCCTTCTCGGGCCGCACCTACCCGGAAATCCTGGACGTGTTCCCGGACCACCCGATCCTGGAGCGCACCTCGATGAATTCCTGGGACGACCAGAAAGTGCGCGACGCGCTGAAAGCCAACGGCCGCAAGAAGGTCATCGTCGCCGGCCTGTGGACCGAAGTGTGCAACACCACCTTCGCCCTGTGCGCCATGCTGGAAGGCGAGTACGAGATCTACATGGTGGCCGACGCCTCGGGCGGCACCACCAAGGAGGCGCACGACTTCGCGATGCAGCGCATGGTGCAGGCCGGCGTGGTCCCGGTGACCTGGCAGCAGGTGCTGCTCGAATGGCAGCGCGACTGGGCGCGCCGCGACACCTACGACGCCGTCATCAGGATCGTCACCGAGCACTCGGGCGCCTACGGCATGGGTGTCGATTACGCCTACACGATGGTGCACAAGGCGCCGGCGCGCAACGAGGGCAGGAACGAAGTGCTGGCGCCGGTTCCAGCTCCACTCTCCGGCGCGGTCCGCTAAGAACCGCCGCAGCAACCGAAGCGGTCCGCCAGCCTGGTGGACCGCCAGCCGCCCACCATCGCCTGCCGGCAGCGCCCGGCGAACCAGGAGCAGAACCATGCAAGCACAGTCCACCAGCAAAGCCACCGTCAGCGCCGCGCCCCTCATCCTCGTCAACGGCCGTTTTGCCACCCTCGACCGCAAGCGCCCGTGGGCCAGCGCGGTCGCCATCCAGGACGGCCGTTTCCTGGCCGTCGGCGATGCCGAGCACGTCATGCGCTTGCGCCAGGCCGGCAGCCAGGTCATCGACCTGAACGGCCGCACCGCGATTCCCGGCCTGAACGACTCGCACCTGCACCTGATCCGTGGTGGACTGAACTACAACCTGGAACTGCGCTGGGAAGGCGTGCCCTCGCTGGCGGACGCGATGCGCATGCTGAAGGAGCAGGCCGACCGCACGCCGCATCCGCAATGGGTGCGCGTGGTCGGCGGCTGGAGCGAATTCCAGTTCGCCGAGCGCCGCATGCCGACCCTGGACGAGATCAACGCCGCCGCGCCCGACACCCCGGTATTCATCCTGCACCTGTACGACCGCGCGCTGCTGAACCGCGCCGCCCTGCGCGCCGTCGGCTACACGAAGGACACGCCGAATCCCCCGGGCGGCGAGATCCAGCGCGACGCGGCCGGCAACCCGACCGGCATGCTGATCGCCCGTCCGAACGCGATGATCCTGTACGCGACCCTGGCGAAAGGGCCGAAGCTGCCCTACGACCTGCAGGTCAATTCCACGCGCCAGTTCATGCGCGAGCTGAACCGGCTGGGCATCACCAGCGCGATCGACGCCGGCGGCGGCTTCCAGAACTACCCCGAGGATTACTCGGTCGTCGAAGAACTCGACCGCAACGACCAGCTGACCATCCGCATCGCCTACAACCTGTTCACCCAGAACAAGGGCGCCGAGCTGGAAGACTTCCAGCGCTGGACCGGCATGGTCACGCCAGGGCAGGGCAGCGACTATTACCGCCACAACGGCGCCGGCGAGATGCTGGTGTTCTCGGCGGCCGATTTCGAGGATTTCCTGGAGCCGCGCCCGGAACTGGCGGCCGGCATGGAAGACGAACTGGAGAAGGTGGTGCGGCACCTGGTGGAACAGCGCTGGCCCTTCCGCCTGCACGCCACCTACGAGGAATCGATCACGCGCATGCTCGACGTGTTCGAGAAGGTCAATCGCGAGATTCCCTTCGATGGCCTGCACTGGATGTTCGACCATTGCGAGACCATCAGCGAGCGCAGCATCGAGCGCGTCAAAGCGCTGGGCGGCGGCATCGCCATCCAGCACCGCATGGCCTTCCAGGGCGAGTATTTCGTCGACCGCTACGGCGCGGATGCGGCGAAGGCGACGCCGCCGGTCAAGCGCATGCTGGAGAGCGGCGTGCCGGTCGGCGCCGGCACCGACGCCACCCGCGTCGCCAGCTACAACCCGTGGACGGCGCTCTACTGGCTGGTGACCGGGCGCACCGTCGGCGGCCTGCCGCTGTACGGCGACAACGGGCTCCTGCCGCGCGAAACCGCGCTCGAACTGTGGACCGCGGGCAGCGCCTGGTTCTCGAACGAGCAGGGGCGCAAGGGCCGCATCCAGGAAGGCATGCTGGCCGATCTCGCTGTCCTGTCGGACGACTTCTTCACGGTGGCGGACGAGGACATCAAGGCGATCGAGTCGGTGCTGACGGTCGTCGGCGGCAAGGTCGTGTATGGCGCCGCCGAATTCACCGACCTCGGCCCGGCGCCGATCCCGGTGCTGCCGGAATGGTCGCCGGTGCAAAAGGTGCCGGGCCACTGGCGCCGTTCAGCCCCACCACAGCAACCGGTGGCGTCGCTGGCCCACCAGTGCAGCGGACCCTGCGGCGTGCACGCCCATGCGCACGACCGCGCCCGCAAGTCGAACGTCCCGGTGTCCGACTTCGGCGGCTTCTGGGGCGCCTTCGGCTGCAGCTGCTTCGCGTTCTGA
>DNCF01000509.1 GCA_003484545.1 Massilia sp.
TTCAGCAGCGCGCAGGCATAGCGCGCCGCGCGGCCGCCGCCCTCGCGGTGGAAATACTGGTACCGGTAGGCGACCGGCCAGCCGTCCGGCCCGATGGGCGCCGCCTCGATCAACTCGCGCCCTTCGAGGCGGGCCAGCGCGCGTTTGAGGCCGCTGTTCGAGAGCACCGGAAAATCCTGGGCCGAGAGGAACACCAGCTTGTCGAACTCGGCTTCGTCGGCCAGCACGCGGCGCAGCGAGCCCAGCATGGCCTGCACCTGGCTGTAGCCGCCCCAGCGCACGTCGATGCGCGGTTCGACCTGATGCGCCAGCGGGTGAACGCCGGCGGTATCGAGCCGCCACTTGCGATCGAGGTGGACGTAGACGGCGAAGTCCGGGTCGCTCAGGTGCGCCACCAGGGCATTGAGCTGTTCGAGGTCCTTGTGCGCGTGAATCAGGAAAACCTGCCTCATGCTGCCCCCACGACGGCGCGCCGGCGCCAAAAGAAAAACGCCCCCGGAGCGCGCGGCCGCGGGGACGTCCGCCGCGCCGGAAGGCGCAGCCAATATAGCGCAGGGGTGAAGCCGGCCTGCGTTCAGTTCAGCGTGACAGTTTGCCCAGCGACAGTGACCGTACGAACGGTGCCAGACGCGGCGACCTGCACCTCCGGGCGCTTGCAGCCGACGTCGAGCAGCACCAGGAACTCGGCGACCGACTTGCCGTCGTTCGGCAGGTAGAAGGCGCCGTGGTCCTCGACCACGTTGGGCTTGGCGCCGGGGCCGATCCACTTGGCGAACTTGGCGTCGGCATTCAGCGAACGCACGCAGACCGACTGGCCGCCCGCCGCGATCTTCACCGCGCTCGGGCTTTCCACCGTCATGATCACGGGGGCGTGCAGGTTGAACTCGTAGGTATGCGGCACGCTTGCTGCCAGGCGGTCGCGCACCAGGATCGCATTGCCGGCATTGCGCAGGTGCCAGACCTGGCGCTTGGCCATCGTCAGCTGGCCGCCGTAGGCCGGCGTCGCATCGCCTTCGGCATAGTCGTAGCTCGGCTGGGCCGCGTAGGCGGTGATCCTGCCGTTGCGCTGCAGCTGCTCGCGGTAGCCGGTCACCAGCTGGCCCTTGCCGCCGTCGAAGGTGATCGCGTTCTGCGAGCGGGTCTGGTGGTACCAGTCGGTCCAGTAGGGCGAGCCGTACCAGTCGTACCAGCCGGCCTTCACCAGGAGCGGCTGGCCGGCCACCGACAGCAGCAGGCCGTTCTGGTCGCCGTGGCTGTGGTTGAAGGAGCCGTAGGGACTGGACTTGAAATACAGCGAGCTGCGCGCGGTGGAGCCGATATCGCTGTGCATCGAGACCCAGCCGGTGCTCGGATAATAGGCCGTGCTCGACGGCGGCAGCTGGACCTTGGTGTCGGCCACCGGCATCGGGTAAGGCGCCTGCAGCAGCGACAGCGTGTCCTCGGTGCCGCCGAGCTTGGCCACGTACCAGGCGGCGCGCGGCGAGACCATGCGCGAGCCGAAGGCGTGGAACACGCGGGTGTCGGGCTTGGTCTCGGAACCGTCGCCGAAGGCGTGCACCTTCGATCCCGGCGGCGTGAACTGGATGGCGAAATCGAGGAAGCCCAGGGCCCAGGGCTTGGCGTAGAAGTTCACGCCCGTGGCCTGGGTCAGCGGGTCCCACAGCGACACCAGGTAGCCGGCCGCGTATTCGGCATAGGCGGTGCCGTTGGCGAAGCCGCCTTCCGGGCCGGCCCAGGGCGACGGCGCGTTGGCGTAGGCGCGGAAGGAAAAGTCGAACCATTTCTGCGCCTCGGGAATGTCGCCCAGCGACAGCGAGGAAATCAGGACCAGGAACACCAGGCTGGTGTTGCCGTGCGAGTCGAACGGGTACTGGTCGAGGCGCCCGTTGTCGCCGGCCAGGTTGCGGTAGATTTCCTCGGTACGCACGCGCACGGTCTCCAGCCACTTGGCCTTGCGGGTGGCGTCGAGGTCGCCCGCCAGGCTGTCGATGGCCTTGATCAGGGACACCGAGATCTGGCGCGTGGCCTGGTCCTGGTTGGCGTAGCTGGTCGGGCCTGTCGGATTCAGGCTGGCCAGCTGGTCGCCCTTGCGCAATGCTTCGTTCAGGAATAGCGGATCGCGCTTCATGCGCCACATGATCGCGGCCGCCTCCAGCTGGCGGCTCGCCTCGTTGATGCGCTGGCGGATGTCGGTCTGCTGCGCGGCCATGGCGGCGGTCAGCGGCGTGGCGATCGCGACCGGCCAGCGGGCGTCGTTCAGGACCGGCAGCGCATTGATCTGCAGCTTGATCTCGTTCGTCATGCGGCTGACGTAAGGGTCGAGTTCGGCCTTCTTGCCGGCGCTCCAGGTCGAGTACGGCGTGAACGAGGGCGGCAGCGCGCGCGGACGCGGCTTGGCGGCGATGCGCTTGCGCAGGGTGTCGTTGTCGGGCACCTCGAAGACGGTCGAGCGCGCGGCCAGCTGGAAGCTGCGCGGGGTCGTCCACTCGCTGCTGTTGATCGGGCGCACGCGCCAGGTATAGCTGCCCAGTGGCAGGGCCTTGGTCGGCAGGTACCAGTTGCGTTCGACGATGGCCTTGATCGGCGTTCCGCCGACGGGCGTGATCTCGAGTTCGTAGGCGGCCGGCCCGGTCGGGTGGCGCGCCCAGGTGAAGCCCGGCGGGTTCTGGGCCTGGATGGCGTTGTTGGCCGGCCCGGGCTGGACGACCAGCGGATCGGTCGACTGGGCCCAGTCGGCACGCGCGTTCAGCGACAGCGCGCACAGGGATGCCAGGGCGAGGGCCTGCAGCAGGCCCTGTCGGTTGAATTTCATGAATGATGCTCCGAGACGTGGATGACTTTCCGGGGTGGCCGCCCGGGACGGCGGCCTGGTCTTGCATGCGACAGGCACCTGGAGACAAGTGTCGATCGAGACGAACTGATGTTACCTCATCAAGAAATTGAACAGAGGCAACTTTTTTCCCAAAGCCATCCTTTTTTTGATTGCATCGCGGAAATCCAACGACGGAATATTAAGCTTGTTTTACTTGCATTTTCACTCCTGTAATAACTGTGTTGTGTTCGCAAAGACGTTCCGATATTGTCGTTTTCGCCCAGTCAACTCATACGTCCAGAACGCAATGCCTGCATGCGCTTCACGTAACGCAGGCAATAGATCGCGAACGCCAGCGGCGCCCTGCCCATGTAGCGGCGCCGCACCGCGAACTCTTCCCGGCGCGCCAGGATCTTGTTGCTTGAAGAGACGCTGCCGGGATGGTCGCGAAACACCGTCAGCGGCCGTTCGATCTGTACCGGCGCCATGCGCTCGCCCAGGCGCAGCCAGAGGTCGATGTCCATCGCATAGCGCAGGCGCTCGTCGAACATGCCGACCTGGGCGAAGACCGCGCGCCGCAGGAACACCGCCGGATGCGCGATCGCGGCCCGCCCCGCAACATAGGCGCGGTAGCTGAACGGATGCATCGGATGCGGCGCCAGCAGGCGGCCGCCCTTCAGCACCTGCACCTGGCCGACCACCCAGGCGGCGCCGGTCGCGTCGAAACGGCGCGCCACCTGATCCAGCACGTCGGGCGCGGCGTAGTAGTCGTCCGAGTGCAGGTGGGCGACGAATTCGCCGCGCGCCGCCAGGATGCCCTGGTTCATGGCGCGGCTGATGCCGCCGCCGACGTCGCGCAGCACGCGTTTCGGCACTGGATGGGCGTCGACCAGCGCGAGCGTGCCGTCGACCGAGCCGCCGTCGACGAAGACGTGCTCGATGGCGCGGCAGGACTGGGCGCGCACCGAGGCCAGCGTGTCGGGCAGCGTGGCGGCGCTGTTCCAGGTGCAGGTGACGATCGAGAAGCGCGGTTCATTCGGCATACAGGTCCACCAGGCGCGGAAGGATGAG
>DNCF01000438.1:0-5613 GCA_003484545.1 Massilia sp.
TTTTATCCCGGCCTGCCGCCCAGGCTGCGGCCGTTCACCGACCTCGACATCGTCTGCGGCGTCGACGAGGCCGGCCGCGGCCCGCTGGCCGGGCCCGTGTTCGCGGCCGCCGTCATCCTCGACCCGAAGCGCCCGATCGAGGGCCTGCGCGACTCGAAAAAGCTGACCGAGGCGCGGCGCGACGAACTGGCCCCGCAGATCAGGGAAAACGCGATCGCCTGGGCCATCGCCGAATGTTCCTGCGAAGAGATCGACAGCCTGAACATCCTGCATGCGACCATGCTGGCGATGCGGCGCGCGGTCGAAGCGCTGCAAACCGTGCCGACCATCGCCCTGATCGACGGCAACCGCTGCCCGCCGATGGACATCCGCGCCCATGCCATCGTCGAGGGCGACGACAAGTGCCATGCGATCTCGGCCGCGTCGATCCTGGCCAAGACCGCGCGCGACGCCGCCCTGGTGCGCCTGCACGAGCAGTATCCGCAATACTGCTTCGACCAGCACAAGGGCTACTCGACTCCGCTGCACCTGGAGCGCCTGCGCCTGCACGGCCCGTCGCCGGTGCACCGCCGCTCGTTCGCGCCGGTGCGCAACCTGCTGCAGGTCGATTTGTTCGGCGCCGCCGACACCATGAACGAGGCGGCGCCCGCATGAAGAGCATCACTTCGCGCGACAATGCCTTCTACAAGGACCTGGTCAAGCTCGCCACCAGCTCGCAGGCGCGGCGCAAGGCTGGCCGCACCCTGCTCGACGGCGTGCACCTGTGCCAGTCCTGGCTGGACCTGCGCGGCGCACCGCCGCATTGCGTGGTCTCGGACGAGGCCCTGCACAACCCGGAAGTGGCCGACATCGTCGAGCGCCTGGAGGGCATGCACGTCCACGTGACGGCCTTGCCCGATGCGCTGTTCAAGGCCCTCAGCCAGGTCGAACACGGCGTCAACCTGCTGTTCCTGGTCGACACCCCGCAACCGGCCGCGCCCGCCGCGATGACGGTGTCGGCCGTGCTGCTCGACGGCGTGCAGGACCCGGGCAACGCCGGTTCCATCTTGCGCAGCGCCGCCGCGGCCGGCATCACCCAGGTCTTCTGCAGCCCGGGCACGGCCTTCTGCTGGTCGCCCAAGGTGCTGCGCGCCGCCATGGGCGCCCACTTCGTGCTCGAGATCTTCGAGAACGTCGACCTGGCCGCCCTGGTCAAGGGCTCGAACATCGCCGTGCTCGCCATGAGCGGCTATGCCGAGCAGCGCCTGTACGACGTCGACCTGCGCCAGCCGGTCGGCTGGCTGCTGGGCCACGAAGGGCAGGGCGTCAGCGACGAGCTGATGGGCCTGGCGTCGCACCGGGTCGTGATCCCGCACGCGGGCCGGGTCGAGTCGCTGAACGTGGCGGCGGCCGCGGCGGTGTGCTTTTTCGAGCAGCTGCGCCAGCGGCAAGCGTAGACGGCAGCGCTGCCGCTGAGTTAATCTAAGTCGTAATCTGGGCACCCCACGGAGTAGAGATGGACATCGCGCATTTGCACTTTCTGGTTGCCGAGGCCGACAAGGCCCAGCGCGCCGCCACGGTCGAGATGCTGGGGCGGCTGGGCGCGACCCGCCTCACCGAGGTGCCCGACGGCCACATGGCCCTGCGGACCTTCCAGGCCGGTTTCACGCCGCGCGTGCACATCGCCATCATCGACCTGGACCTGCCGGGGATGGATGGCCTGGAGCTGATCCGCAACCTGGCCATGCTCGATTCCGACGTCAAGCTGATCGTCACCGGCGCCCAGCCGGCGAACCTGCTGTTCTCGGTCGAGACCCTGGCCCAGGTCTACGGCATCGACCTGCTCGGCACCGCCGCCAAGCCCGTCACCGCCGCCAAGCTCAAGCCGCTGATCGACAACTACGTGCCGCCGGCCCAGGCCGGCACGGACGATGCGACGCCGCGCTTTTCCTTCGCCGACATCGGCCTGGGCCTGCAGAAGCGCCAGTTCGAACCCTTCTTCCAGCCGAAGATCGAGCTCGCCACCGGCCAGGTCAAGGGGCTGGAAGTGTTCGCGCGCTGGCGCCACCCCGAGCACGGCATCCTCAGCCCCTCGGCCTTCATCGATGCGCTGGAACAGAACAACCGCGTCGACTTCCTCGACTGGAGCATGATCGAGATGTCCGTCGAGCGTTGCCGCTGGTTCCACGACCAGGGCACGCCGATCTCGATCTCGATCAACCTGGCACCCGAGACCCTGGCCCACCCGGCCTTCATCCGCCAGATCACGGCCTGCCTCGGCCGCCACGCGGTGCTGCCGGACACCATCACCTTCGAGATGCCGGAGTCCTCGGTGCTGAACACCGACCCCAACTTCATCGAGCGCCTGGTGCGCCTGCGCATGATGGGCTTCGGCCTGGCGATCGACGACTACGGCACCGGCCGCTCGAACCTGCAGCTGCTGGCGCGCATTCCGTTCTCGGAGCTGAAGATCGACCGCAGTTTCGTCGACGGCGCTTCCAAGCGGCGTCCGCTCGGCACCGTGCTGCGTTCCTGCCTGGGCCTGGCGCACAGCCTGGACCGCATGTCGGTCGCGGTCGGCGTCGAGACGCGCCAGGACTGGGACTTCCTGCAAGGCCTGGGCTGTACCTATGCCCAGGGCTACCACATCGCCAATCCGATGGAGGCGAGCGCCTTCCCGGGCTGGCTGGAAGAGTGGCGGCACTTTTTCTGAGCGCCGCCGCGGCCGCGGTTCCACTTTTCACGCAGTTCACTTTTCGGGAGTCGAACGATGAGCATCCGGATACGCTGCCGCTGCGGCAAGCTGCAGGGCGAGCTGGACACCGCGGCCGTGGCTGCCCGCGCGAAATGCTATTGCACCGATTGCCGCGCCTTTGCCCGCTTCCTCGGCAACGAGATCACGCTGCTCGACGGCGCAGGCGGCACCGAGGTCGCGGCGGCGCTGCCGAGCGGCCTGCGCTTCACCGCGGGCCTGGACCAGCTGGCCTGCATGTCGCTCAGCCCCAAGGGCCTGTACCGCTGGTATGCGCGCTGCTGCCGCACGCCGATCGGGAACACGCCGCGCGATCCGAAACTGCCCTACGTCGGCGTGATCCGCGCCTGCATGGCTGCATCGCCCGCCGAGCTCGACGCCGCGCTGGGCGCTTCCCACATCGCGACCAACACCCGCACCGCCTACCGCAAGGTGGCGGCGACGCCCGTGGCGACCGCGCTGGCGGTGGCCAGGATCGGTGGCAAGATCGCCAAGGCCCGCCTGACGGGAAGCTGGAAGAACAATCCCTTCTTCGTTCCCGGCAGCGCCACCCCGGTGCGCCAGCCCGAGGTCATCTCCGCCGAGCGGCGCGCGGCGCTGAGCTGACCAGGCCGGCGGCGGTTACAGTTCGATGACCAGCTCGGGCCGGAATCCCTCTTGCTCGCCCTTGCTCAGGTAGCCGAGCGGGTTGGCGACCACGCGGCAGGACCAGGGCCGGCCGTTCTCCACGCCGCTGACGGTGTAGTCGTTCATGCAGTGCAGATGGCCGTGCATCCAGACGTCGGCAAATGGGAACAGCCCGTCCAGCGCATTGCAGAAGCCCGCGGTGCCGGCGGCCAGGCCATAGCGCGGATCGGCGCTCGACAGGCTGGGCGCGAAGTGGGTGACGGCGACCGTGGTGCCGTCGAAGGGGACGGCCAGCGCCGCGCGCAGCCAGGCCTGGCAGTCGAGCGAGAGCGCGCGCATGTCCTCGGCCAGCATCGGCACGCCGTTCCGCAAGGTCGTGTTCTTGCTCAGGTAGTAGTTGGCCGCGCGAAAGGCCTTGCCGCGCAGTTGCAGCTGGCGGGTCAGGTCGGTCTCGCGGCTGGCGAGGGCGTCGAAGTCGCTCCACAGCGTGGTGCCGATGAAGCGCACGTGATCGATGACGATCGTCTCGCGGTCCAGCCATTCGATGCCGAGTTCGGCGCAGAGCGCGCGCAGGCGGGCGTTGGTGTCGTCGAACTCGAGGCCGTCGTATTCGTGATTGCCGGGCACGAAGAGCACGCGCGGCTGGCCGGCGCCGGAGGATCGCGCCGCAGCGCGCGGCGAAAAGCGCGCCAGGCCGAAATCCGTGCCGTCCAGGCGCGAGCCCGGCTGGTAGGAGCCGATGTCGCCTGCCAGGACCACGACGTCGGTGTCGGGAGCGATCAGGGGCTGGAAGGCCGGGTAACGTTCGAGGTGAAGGTCCGAGAAAAGCTGTATGCGCATAGCCGGGCAGTATAAAGGCAAGTCGCCGGCGGTGGCGCCACCGGCTTGTCACGTAGCGGATCGTCCGAATCGTCCTCGATGGTGCGGCGCCGTACAGAGCGGGACGCCGGCCGCGTTTACGGTACATGCTCCATTGCAAGGGAGACCGTCATGAGCGACGAAGCGAAGGGACTGCGGATCGAGAAACCCACCATGCCGGCCGGCGGCTGGGCCTCGGTGGCCGAGGTGAGCAACGTCCTGCTCGACCAGCGCGTCGTGCTCAAGGACAGCGTCCTGCTGATGAAGCAGAACAAGCCCGACGGTTTCGCCTGCGTCAGCTGCGCCTGGGCCAAGCCGGCCAATCCCCATCCTTTCGAGTTCTGCGAAAGCGGCGCCAAGGCGACCGCGTGGGAAACGACCAGCAAGGCGATCGGCGCCGACTTCTTCGAGCGCCACACGGTGACCGAGCTGGAAGCCTGGTCCGACCACGAACTGGAAGAGCAGGGCCGCCTGACAGTGCCGCTGCGCTGGGATCCGGCGACCGACCGCTACCGCGAAGTCAGCTGGGACACGGCCTTTGCCGAGATCGGCGCGGCCCTGCGCGGCTTCGAGCGCGAGCAGGTGGTGTTCTACGCCTCCGGCCGCGCTTCGCTCGAAACCTCCTACATGTACCAGCTGCTGGCGCGCATGTACGGCAACAACAACCTGCCGGACAGCTCCAACATGTGCCACGAGAGCACCTCGGTGGCATTGCAGAAGACCCTGGGTGTCGGCGTGGGCACCGTGGTGCTCCAGGATTTCGAGCAGACCGACTGCATCTTCTTCTTCGGCCAGAACGTCGGCGTGAACAGCCCGCGCATGCTGCACCAGCTGAAGGATGCGCGCCGGCGCGGCGTGCCGATCGTCACCTTCAATCCCTTGCGCGAGCGCGGCCTGGTCGGCTTCACCAATCCGCAGTCGCCGCTCGAGATGCTGACCGGGCACGAGACCACGATCAGCACCCAGTACCACCAGGTGCGCCCGGGCGGCGACACCGCCGCGGTCATGGGCATCTGCAAGGCGCTGCTGGCGCTGGACGAGGCGGCGCTGGCCAGCGGCCAACAGCGCGTGCTCGACGTCGAGTTCATCGCCGAGTACACCCACGGCTTCGCCGAGTTCGAGGCCGCCTTGCGCCGCTGCGAGTGGGCGGCGATCGAGCGCGAATCGGGCCTGGCGCGCGCCGCGCTGGAAAGCGCGGCCCAGGTCTACGCGCGCTCGAGCGCCGTGCTGGGCGTGTACGGCATGGGCCTGACCCAGCACGAGAACGGGGTGCAGAACGTGGCGATGCTGGTCAACCTGCTGCTCATGCGCGGCAATATCGGCAAGCCCGGCGCCGGCATCTGCCCGGTGCGCGGACATTCGAACGTGCAGGGCCAGCGCACCGTCGGCATCACCGA
>DNCF01000438.1:5944-6067 GCA_003484545.1 Massilia sp.
TACGGCTTCGAGCCGCCGCGCGCGACCGGCATGAACACGGTCGAGGCCTGCGAGGCGATCCTGGCGCGCAAGGTCCAGGCCTTCGTCGGCCTGGGCGGGAACTTCGTGCGCGCCGTGCCCGAG
>DNCF01000438.1:6355-6526 GCA_003484545.1 Massilia sp.
ATCCCGCTGACCGTGCAGATCGCGACCAAGCTGAATCGCAACCACGTCATCCATGGCAAGGCGTCGTACGTGCTGCCTTGCCTGGGCCGCATTGAGATCGACCGCCAGGCGGCGGGGCCGCAGGACGTGACGGTCGAGGACAGCACCGCCTGCATGCATGGCTCGCGCGGC
>DNCF01000145.1 GCA_003484545.1 Massilia sp.
AGCGGCCCGCGGGCCGCTTTTTTTACGGCTGTGTCCGCACAGCGGGCGGCGGGCCTGGCTTGCAAGCCGTTTCGCCGGTTTTTGACTCGTAAATATAATTCTCTGCTAAATGCTTCTTTGCAAAGAAAATTTGCATACGGGGCATTGAGTTCGAATTTAGTTTGGCTCAAGGCGAGCTCATCTTGAGTGAACTAACTTGACGCGCTCGCCACGCTCGGCCGCGGCGCACACCTGCTCGAGCTGCAGCGCATCATTCATCACCCGGGCTGGACTTCGCCGGCCGAGCTGGCCTTCGTGAATGCCATCCTCGACCACCTCAGCGTCGAAGTGCGCACCATCGAGCGCCTGCAGGCCGACCTCGTCGAGGCCGCCCGCAAGGTCAAGAAGGAGCGTCACTGACGCCTGGTGCGCTGCGCTCCACGGTATGCGCGGCGCACCCGGGGTGGCCCGACAGGTCTGCCGCCGCAAGCGGTGCCGGGCCCGGTTTCTTCGCCGCTTGCCTTTCCGATTGCGCGTCCTCGCCAGGCGGGATCCTTTCTACCGCCATTGGCGGGCTCGCACCCGCTGAGCTTGATCTGCCTTAAACGAATCGTTACGGCCGCGTCCGTAACATCGGCTCATCCACTGATCCACGCCCGCTCTCGCAAGCGGGCAAACCCGGGAGCCGATATGCCACTGACGATTGCACGTTCCAGTCTTTATCTCGCCATGAGCTTCTGTTCGCTGTTGCTGGCCGCCTGCGGCGGCGACAGTTCATCCCCGGCCGCCAGCGATCCGCCGCCGACACAGGTCGATCCGCCGCCTCCGCCCCCATCCACGCCCCAGCCGCCGCCGATCGCGCTGGCCGACAGCCATACCGACCTGGTTCCCGCCACTATCAACAGTCCGCAGGGCTGGCCGACCTGGAGCGGCACGGGCCAGCCGGTCGGCGATATCGTCTGCCTGACCAACATCAACTACCACATCCACGCACTGGTCTCGATCTACAAGGATGGCGTGCGCCAGGGGCTGCCCGACAACGTCGGCCGCAGCGGCTGCACCTATGAGCTGCATACGCACGACGTGACGGGCGTGGTGCATATCGAGGCGAGCGCGCCCAGGAAGTTCACGTTGGGTCAGTTCTTCGCCGTGTGGCGCCAGCCCTTGTCGGCGAACGGCACGGCCGGGCTGGCTGGGCCGATCCGTTTCTACATCATCGACAGGGAAACGCTGGCGCCTTACACGGGCGACCCCGCCGCGATCGAGCTGACGGCCCACCGCGAGATCGTCATCGTCAGCGGCACGCCGCCGGCGACGCTGCCGAGGTACCGCTGGCCGGAGGGGATTTGAAGGGAGAGGTCAGGCGCGTGGACGAGCCTGGAGGCTGGAGGCTGGGTTGGGCATCGCTGCCGGCGCCATCGATCACGCGCCGACGCGGTCCGGCGCGACAGCGTCGGCCTGGCACGGCTCAGCCGTAAGCCCCGCCCGTATACATCAGGTCGAACGCGCGGGCGATGGTCGCGATCAGCACGGTGGCGCCGATCATCAGGGCGGCGATCAGCAGCACGGCCAGCACCCAGTTCGAGCGCGAGCGGGTGCCCGAGCCAGGATTGAAGCGCGCATCCCACTTCTCGTCCGGCGTCAGGCCGATCACCAGCGCCGCGATGAAGGCGACGATATAGGAGAGCAAGAGGGGCAGCAGGGCAAAGAAGGCGTCCATGTTGCCTTCGGTCTGGCTGTACACCAGGCCCGCGACCGGCAGGCTGCAGGCGTGCAGCAGGCCGATCCGGTCGACGTTTCCGTGCAAGTAGAAGCGGTGCGCGCCCAGCCCGCCGAGGGTCAGCGCCAATGCGGTAGCCAAAGTCTTGTTCTTGTGTGACATGCCAAAAAGAATTTGTTACACGAATGCACAAGTATGGTTCAAAAATGTGCCAAAAGCATCATTTTTTATGTAAATGCTATGTATCAACTTGTATGCACGCCCGATGAGGCGCCAGGAGGGAGGTAGCGGTAGCGCAAAAAATCAGGGATAATGCCCCATTCGGCCGGGACCGCGCGCCCTGTTGTCCGCCTTTTACCAATTCACTTGCTGATCTGCGGCATTGCGCGCTATAATCGTCGGCTTTCTCCGTCCAGTACAACTTTTTGGAATTATTATGGTCGTTATCCGTTTGGCTCGTGGCGGCGCAAAAAAGCGCCCGTTCTTCAACATCGTTGCAACCGATTCGCGTAACCGTCGCGATGGCCGTTTCATCGAGCGCATCGGCTTCTACAACCCGATGGCTTCGGGCGCCGAAGTCGGCCTGAAGATCACCGCGGACCGTCTGGCCTACTGGCAAGGCGTTGGCGCACAACTGTCGCCGACCGTTGCTCGCCTGGTTGCCCAGCAGAAGCCGGCTGCCTAAGTAAAGCTGTTCCTGGTTTGAGCGATTCGGCTGCAAGCGGGGCGCAAGCCCCCGACGACCTGACCCAGGTCGGGTATGTTTCAGGCGCCTACGGCATTGCCGGCGCCATCCGCGTCACCCCGTTCTCGGTGGATGCGGACGCCTTGCTGAACGTGAAAACCTGGTGGCTCGACAAGCCGAGCCTGCGGTCCGTCACCGTGCGGACCGCGAAGATGCATGGCGGCGACGTGGTCGCCACCCTGGTCGGGATGAGTGACCGCAACCTGGCGGAGGCGCTGAAAGGCGCAGCCGTCCATGTATCGCGCAGTCAGTTTCCCGAGCTTGAGGAAGACGAGTATTACTGGTCCGACCTGATCGGCATGGATGTGGTCAACCTGCAGGGCGAAGCCCTGGGCAAGGTGATCGACATGATGAGCAATGGCGCGCAATCGATCCTGCGCATCGCGCCCGTCCCTGATCCGGCAGCCAGCGACAAGGCGCCCGAGCGTCTCGTAGAGCGCCTGGTTCCGTTCGTGGACCAGTTCGTGAAAACCGTCGACCTGAAAGCAAGACAGATTACCCTGGATTGGGGTCTCGACTTTTGATCCCTCCAACCCGAAGCGAGGTCCCGATGCAGTTCGACGTCGTGAGCTTGTTTCCCGAGATGTTTGCCGCATTGACGCAGTCGGGCGTGACCCGGCGCGCTTTCGAGCAGGAACGCTGGGGCCTGAAGCTGTGGAATCCGCGCGATTTCACCCAGGACCGCCACCGCACCGTGGATGACCGCCCGTATGGCGGCGGCCCCGGGATGGTGATGCTGGCGAAGCCGCTCGAGGCGACGATCAATGCGGCCAAGGCGCGCCAGGCCGAACTCGGCTTGCCCGCGCCGCGCGTGGTGTTCATGTCGCCGCAAGGCAAACCGCTGACGCACGAACGCGTGATGGCGCTGAAGGACGAGCCCGGTCTCGTCATCCTCTGCGGCCGTTACGAAGCGGTCGACCAGCGCTTGCTGGACCGTGTCGTCGACGAAGAGATTTCCCTCGGCGACTTCGTGCTCTCCGGCGGCGAATTGCCGGCGATGGCCTTGATGGATGCGGTGGTGCGACAATTGCCCGGCGTGCTGGGCGACGATGCTTCGGCAGTCGAAGACAGTTTCGTCAACGGCCTGCTCGATTCGCCGCACTACACCCGTCCCGAAGTGTACGAAGGCGTGCCCGTGCCCCCAGTCCTGATGGGTGGCAACCACGCAGAGATTACCAAGTGGCGCCGCCAGCGCATGCTGGAGGCGACCGCGAAGAAGCGTCCTGAGCTGCTGGACGCGGCGCGCAAGGCGGGCCGCTTGAGCGCAGCCGACGAAAAGTTCTTGGCCACGCTCTCCTGAGGGCAGGCCGGAAAAAGGCACCGATCCCGGTGCAAGACCTGCGGGCATGTTGCCCGTGCGTTCAACCCCATCCTCTACCGGGCAAACAGTACAGCGCCGGCAAGATGGTTTTTGGAGTCATAAGAAATGAACCTGATTCAGCAACTCGAGCAGGAAGAAATCGCGCGCCTCGGCCGCAACATTCCTGATTTCGCACCTGGCGACACCGTGATCGTCAACGTCAACGTCGTCGAAGGCAACCGCAAGCGCGCCCAGGCATACGAAGGCGTCGTCATCTCGCGTCGCAACCGCGGCCTGAACTCGAACTTCATCGTTCGCAAGATCTCGTCGGGCGAAGGCGTGGAACGTACGTTCCAGCTGTACTCCCCGCTGATCGCTTCGATCGAAGTCAAGCGCCGCGGCGACGTTCGTCGTGCGAAGCTGTACTACCTGCGTGAGCGTTCGGGCAAATCGGCACGTATCAAAGAGAAACTGCCGCAGCGCCGCGTCGCTACCACCGCTGCCGCTGAGTAATAGCGTCCGTGGTATGAAAAAGGCATCCTCCGGGATGCCTTTTTCTTTTTGATTCTTCCTTTTTGTATAAAGGAAATTTTTTTTGGCCAAGCTGCATCTCGATCCAACCCGCCTGCCGGTCGATGCCATCGCCGGCGAACCACCGGTCGACCCGGCGCTCCTCACCGCGGCGCGCCTGCGCGCGCGCTTTGCCGAAGCGCGCCGCGCCTGGGACCCCGAAACCGCGGAGGAAACGCCGTTCCAGCCTGGCCTGACGCTGCGCCGCGCGGCTGTCCTGGTCCCCCTGGTCGACCGCCCCGAAGGCCTGACCGTGCTGCTGACCCAGCGCACCGCGCATTTGACCAGCCACGCCGGCCAGATCAGCTTTCCGGGCGGACGCGCCGAGGAGATCGATTCCTCGCCGATCGAGACCGCGCTGCGCGAATCGGAAGAGGAGATCGGCCTGCACCGCCGCCACGTCCAGATCGTCGGCGTGCTGCCGGAATACGTAACGGCCAGCGCCTACCGGGTGCGCCCGGTGGTCGGCCTGGTGACGCCGCCGTTCGAGCTGAAGGCCGACCCGAACGAAGTCGCCGAGATCTTCGAGGTGCCCCTGAGCTTCCTGATGAACGGCGCCAACCACCAGCGCATGTCCTTCGAGCTGCAGGAAGGAGCGGGGCGTCGCAGCTTCTATGCCATGCCCTACGAGCGCTTCTTCATCTGGGGCGCGACCGCCGGCATGCTGCGTAACCTGTTCCACTTCCTGCGCGCTTAGAGCGCCCAGCAAAGCATGGCGGCGTTGCATGGTCTTGCCGTACTGGCGTACTGTCTTCGCGCTCCGCCGCTGCGGCAATGCGTCGGGTCGCCGCATCCCTTACCCTGAAGGCATTGTTGGGCGCGCTCATTCTTTCAAGCGCGCTTGCTACTTTTGCTTCACAGTTAGTTACCAGTCCCTATTTGATTATGGCCCGCGTCTGCGCTATCGTAGCGGGCAGCGTATTGTTGCCATAACAAAAGAAGGATTTGCATGACATTTTTTTCCATTCTGTGCGCCCTGCTGATCGAGCAGTTGAAGCCCCTGCGCGCGGATAACCAGGTCTACGGCGGCATCAAGACACTTGCGATGCGCATCGAAGGCTGGTTCAATGCCGGCGAGCCGAAGAACGGCCGCATGGGATGGATCCTCATGATGCTGGTGCTGGTGCTGCCCGTCGCCATCATTTACTGGGTGCTGGAATACTACGGACTGGTTTTTCTTGCCTTCGCCTGGAACGTGCTCGTCGTCTACCTGACGCTGGGCTTCCGCCACTACAGCCATTACTTCACGTCGATCCAGCTGGCCCTGAACCAGGGCGACGAGGCCACCGCCCGCGCGCTGCTGGCGGAATGGACGCGGCTCGACACGGTCGGCATGGACGCCCAGGAAATCGCACGCATCGCCGTCGAAAAGTCGCTGATCACCACCCATCGCAGCGTGTTCGGCGTGTTCTTCTGGTTCCTGATGCCGGGCGGCCCGGCCTGCGCCGTGCTCTACCGCGTGTCCGAATACCTGGCGCGCGCCTGGAACGAGCCCGAGCACATGCGCAACGAGGCCTTCGGCCAGTTCGCCGCCAAGGCCTTCTACTGGATCGACTGGATTCCGGTGCGCCTGACCGCGGTCGCTTTTGCCGTGGTCGGCAATTTCGAGGACGCCATTTATGCCTGGCGTAACTTCGCCAACCGCTGGGCCGACGAATCGCGCGGCATCATCCTGGCGGCCGGCGGCGGCGCGATGGGCGTGCGCCTGGGTACGCCGCAGGAGAACGCCCCGCAACTGCTGCCGGCGGACGCGGCGACGGTGGACTTGTCCGACGTCGAGGCCGACGTCCTCCCCGGCGAGGAGCCGAGCCTGCGCGCACTGCAAAGCACGGTGGGTCTTGTCTGGCGCGCCCTGATATTATGGATGATCCTGCTGCTGCTGCTCTCCAGCGTGGTCTGGCTCGGCTAAGCCCAGGCGCCAGGAAAAGCTGCCATGACGGCGCGGCAAGGCTGCGCCGTACCAGCGCATTGTCGCCGACAATGCGCCTTCGCCCCGGGTCTTTGGCCGGGGACTGCGGTCCCGCGGCCTAAAGTTGTCGAGTCAAGACTCGTCCCCAGGTCTTCTATAAGATATAATACTGCCGTTGTTCTCATCCACGCAGTATTCTTGTATCAGCAAGCAGCACTATGGCCGAGTTACCGCATACCGGGAACGAAGGCGCCAATGGCGAATTCTTCATCCTGGGAATCACGAATAAAGGCAAGCAGTTCCGCCCGAGCGATTGGGCGGAGCGCCTGTGCGGGGTCATGTCCTGCTTTCGCCCCGAGGGCAGTGGCGGCCGCCATGCCCACCTGCAGTTTTCCCCTTACGTACACCCGACCGTGGTGAACGGCGTCAAGGCCGTTGTCGTCGACAATGCGCTCCAGAAAGCCGAGCCGCTGGCCTATCACTTCGTCGTGAATTTCGCCAAGGATAACGATCTGCAGGTGGTCGACGCCTGCTTCGTCGAATTGCCGGGCGACCCGAAACTGTAGGCAAATTCGAATCACGGTTTGAGCTAGATCAAGCCGTCTACCATCCTCCGCATTAGCTTGGACCCATAGGGTGTGGGCACGGCCGCCTTCGTCAGGTGGGCACGCGTGTCCACGCGGTATGGCGCCTGCAGCCAAACCCGCCATTCGTTGACGCCACCGTCATGCACGCGGACCTACCGCGTGGGCACAAGTGCCCACCCTACAACAGCGCAAGGCCAGTCCGCATCCGCCAACAAGGGGAGGGGACCATGAACATCGGCGAAATCTGTACTGTCCAGACCATTACCTGCGCGCGCGACGAGACCGTGCAGGGCGCGGCGCTCCTGATGCGCAAGCACCACGTCGGCGACCTGATCGTGGTCGACCAGCTCGACGGCCAGCCGGTGCCGGTAGGCATCGTCACCGACCGCGACATCGTGGTCTCGGTCGTCGCGCTCGGGCTCGATCCCGATAGCCTGCAGGTCGGCGACATCATGAGCGACGACCTCCTGACCTGCGGCGAGGACGACGACGTCTACGCCACCATCGAGCACATGCGCCTGCGCGGCATCCGGCGCGTGCCGGTGGTGAACCGGGCGGGCGGCCTGACCGGCATCGTCAGTGCCGACGACCTGCTCGAATTCCTGGCCGAGGAAATGGGCGACCTGTCGCGCATCAGCGCCAACCAGCAGGCGCAGGAAAAACGCGCCCGGCATTAAGCAGGGTGGGCGGGCTTTCCCGCCCACGCGTCGATCGCTACACGCACGACCATCCGGCGCGAGATCGGCGCCGTTACGACCTGCCGTGCGAAGCGCCCCGCAAACGATAAGCCTGCGCCAACGCAATGTTTGCGCGCTGCAATAGTGCGCGGCAGCATCACCTCAATCGACCATCTGTTACCATCGGCCCTGGCGCGTCGCCGGCGGCGGCGCATGCGCGTCCTCGCGGGCGCACCCACCTGACGGGACCACATGAACCTGATGCCTTACCAGCGCGGCCTGCCTGCGCACCTGATCGCCGGCGCCTTTGCCTTCCTCGCTTCCGGGACGGCCTGGTCGGCGCCGCTGCCCAAGGGCGTCACGCTCGGCCCCTCGGTCGAGGGCATCACCGAGTACCGGCTCGCCAATGGCCTGAAGGTCCTGCTGTTCCCCGACGCCTCGCGTCCGACCGTGACCGTGAACGTGACTTACCTGGTCGGCTCGCGCCACGAGAACTACGGCGAGACCGGCATGGCCCACCTGCTCGAGCACCTGATGTTCAAGGGTTCGCGCAAGAACCGCGACATCACCCGCCAGTTCGCCGACCGCGGCATGGACTTCAACGGCACCACCTCGCTCGACCGCACCAATTACTACGAAGTGTTCCAGGCCTCGAAGGACAATCTGGACTGGGCCCTGCAGATGGAGGCGGACCGCATGACGGGTTCCTTCATCGCGCAGAAGGACCTGGATTCGGAAATGACGGTCGTGCGCAACGAATACGAGAGCGGCGAGAATTCTCCGTCGGGCGTATTGGTAAAACGCATGCAGAGCGTGGCCTACGACTGGCACAGCTATGGCCGCTCGACCATCGGCAACCGCAGCGACATCGAGAACGTTCGCATCGCCAACCTGCAGGCCTTCTACCGCACCTACTACCAGCCCGACAACGCCGTGCTGCTGGTGGCCGGTAAGTTCGATCCCGATGCTACCTTGCTCAAGATCAGCCGCCTGTTCGGCGTCATCCCGAAACCGAAGCGCACGCTGCCGGCGTTCTGGACGGTCGAGCCGCCCCAGGATGGAGAACGCAGCTTCGCCGTGCGGCGCCAGGGCGACGTCCAGATCGTCATGCTGGGCTACAAGGTGCCGTCCGCGATCCACGACGACAGCGACGTCCTGGCCTTTGCCTCGACCATCCTGGGCGACGTGCCGACCGGCCGCCTGCACAAGAGCCTGGTCGAGACCGGCAAGGCCAGCCAGGTGTTCAGCTTCGGCCAGACCGGCTACGCGCCCGGCCTGCAGTACGTCGGCGCGGTGCTCAAGAAAGGCGAGCCGGTCGAGCCGCTGCGCGAAGCCTTGACCCGGGCCGTGGAAAGCTTCGCCGACACGCCGCCGACGCCGGCCGAGATGGAGCGCGTGCGCCGCCTCTACGAGAACGAGATGGAGCGCAGCCTGAACGACCCGCAGCGGGTCGGCGTGGCGCTGTCGGAGACCATCGCGCTGGGCGACTGGCGCCTGTTCTTCACCGGGCGCGAGCGCATCAAGACCATCACGGCCGAGGAAGTGGCGGCGGTGGCGAAACGCTACTTCCGGCGCGACAACCGCGTCACCGGCACCTTCATCCCCGAGGACGACCCGCAGCGCGTGGCGATTCCGGCGGCGCCCAGCATCGAGAGCATCCTGGAGAAATTCAAGCCAAGCGCCTCGAGCTTCGTTTCCGAGGACTTCGACCCCAGCCAGGCCAACATCATGAAGCGCACGCAGCTGGGGACGGCCGGCGGCGTGAAACTGGCGCTGCTGCCGAAGAAGAACCGCGGCGAAGCCGTCACGGTCGACCTGCGCCAGCACATCGGCGACGAAAAGAACCTGTTCGGCACCGGCGCCATCCCCGAGCTGACCGCCGCCATGCTGATGCGCGGCACCAGCCGCTACACGCGCGAGCAGCTGTCCGACGAATTCGACCGCCTGAAGATCGCCGGCAGCCTGTCCCACTTCCAGACCACGCGCGAGCACCTGCCCGAGGCCTTGCGCCTGGTCGCGCACGTGCTGAAGGAGGCGAGCTTCCCCCAGGCCGAGTTCGAGCAGCTGCAGCGCCAGGCCATCGTCGGCCTGGAAGCCAGCCGCAACGAGCCCTCGGCGCTGGCCAGCCGCGCGCTGTCCCAGCACTTCGACCTCTACCCGAAGGGCGACGTGCGCCATGCGAATACCTTCGAGGAAGACATGGCCGAACTGAAGGCGGCCAGGCTGGCGGACCTCGTGGACTTCCACCGCCGCTACTACGGCAGCGTGCCGGCCGAGATGGCGATCGTCGGCGACTTCGACGCGGCGGCCGTCGCGCCGCTGGTCGAGGAACTGTTCGGCGCCTGGAAAGCCCAGGAGAACGTGGCGCCGGTGCTGCGCCGCTACGCCGAGGTCGCGCCGCTGGCGAAGACCATCGACACCCCGGACAAGGAAAACGGCGTCTACCTGGCGCGCCTGAACCTGGACCTGAACATCGACGACCCCGACTACCCCGCGCTGATGCTGGCCAACTACATGTTCGGCGAGGGCGGCTTGCGCTCGCGCCTGATGGACCGCATCCGCCAGAAGGACGGCCTGTCGTATGGCGGCGGTTCGCAGCTCGATGCGGGCGACCTCGACCGTGCAGGGAGCTTCATGATCAGCGCCATCGCCGCGCCGCAGAACCTGCAAAAGCTCGACGCCGCCGTGCGCGAGGAACTGGCGCGCGCGGTAAAGGAGGGCTTCAGCGCCACCGAACTGGCCGGCGCCAAGTCGGGCCTGATGCAGCAGCGCGTGCAGACCCGCGCCAACGACGGCGCCCTGGCGACCGGCTGGACCTCCTACCTGTACCGCGGCCGCACCTACGAGTGGTCGCGCGAGTTCGAGGCGAAGCTGATGGCGGTGACCCCCGCGCAGCTGAACGCGGCCTTCCGCAAGGCGATCGACCCGGGCAAGCTCTCGGTGGTGCTGGCCGGCGACCAGGACAAGGCAAACGTCAAGGAAAACGGCCAGGCAAACGTCAAGCCAAACGTCAAGGCCGAGGCGGCCGCGGCGAAGACGCAGTGAATCGCCCTGGCCGAACGTTGCATCCTGGGGACGGTATATTGATGAATACGGGCCGTGCAGCTATGATGTTGCCTTTAAGCATCACTTAAGCATTATTTCAAGTGTCCAGGAGTCGTAGTACATGAAGGGCAATAGCAAAGCAGCGCCGGTCGCAATCTCGTTCGCGGGCAAGGTGGCGCTGGTCACCGGCGGCGCCAGCGGCATCGGGCGCGCGACGGCGCTGGCGTTCGGGCGGGCCGGCGCCTCGGGGGTG
>DNCF01000144.1:0-199 GCA_003484545.1 Massilia sp.
GGGCGAAGTTGGTCGGCGCGGCGGCGGCGAAGCCGCGCATCTCGGCGCGCCGGTGCGCCGGTGCGGCCGGGGGGCCCTTGCCGCGCACCGCCAGCAGGTGCAGGCGGTGACGGGGATGCTTGACGATATCGTCCTCGTGGCCGCTGACGAATTCGCGCAGCAGTTCCTGCACCACGGCGTTGATCTGCTGGGGGCTGGG
>DNCF01000144.1:451-864 GCA_003484545.1 Massilia sp.
GTTGATCTGCTGGGGGCTGGGCTTGGTGCTGGTGTAGCGCTGGCCGGCATACAGCGTGCCCAGGCGTTCGAAGGCGCGCACCGGGTCGCGCTGGCAGGCGGCGGCCATGCGCCAGGCGCCGATCGAGGAGCCGATCAGGGTGCGTTCGCGCGGGCTTTTCGGCAGCCATTCGCCGAAGACGTACTGGTCGAGGGACTGGAAGATCAGGCCCTTGGGGCCGCCGGCGGCGGCGGGGATGACGGCGATGTCCTGGGCGCGCAGGCCGTGCGCGCGGATGCGGGCCAGGGCCCGGGGGCCGGCGTGGAAGTTGAGTGCGCTCATCCGGGGAATTATCGCAGGATGGGACGGTTTGCGCAGGTTGCGGCAAGGCTCGACGTTTCGACATGCGCCCACCGTACCGCGTGGACACAGGT
>DNCF01000144.1:1130-4632 GCA_003484545.1 Massilia sp.
CGGCCGCGCCCACCCTACAACAGCTTGGCAAAGTTCTATGTTTCGATATGCACGCGTGGTACCGCGTGGGCTCGAGAGCCCACCCTACGAGAACCGGGTCAGGCCACCGGGTCAGGCGGTGTGCAACTGCATGGTAGCGACGTCGAGCTTGCCCTCGACGGCCAGCGGGATGATGCGCAGCGCCTTGTCGATCGATTCCTCGATCGGGCCCTGCTCTTCGCGGCGCGGGCGGTGCAGGACGAAGTCGGCCACGCCCTGTTGCAGGTTCAGGCTGCGCGGGTGGCCGATGCCGATGCGCAGGCGCCAGTAGTCCTGGGTGCCGAGCGCGGCGGTGATGTCCTTCAGGCCGTTGTGGCCGCCCGAGGAGCCGCCCTTCTTCAGTTTGGCGACGCCCGGCATCAGGTCGAGCTCGTCGTGCACGACCAGCACCTCGTCCGGGTTGATCTTGTAGAAGCGCGCCAGCGCGCCGACGGACTGGCCGGAGCGGTTCATGAAGGTCAGCGGTTCGAGCAGCCAGACCTCCTTGCCGGAAATGGATGTTTTCGCCATCAGCGCATTGAAGCGGCTCTCGCGCTGCAGGCGGCAGCCCGGCAGGCTGTTGGCGAGGTTGTCGACCAGCCAGAAGCCGGCATTGTGGCGGGTTTGTTCGTATTCTGGGCCAGGGTTGCCGAGGCCGACGATGAGGCGGATGGACATAGCGGTCGCGTCAGGAAAAAGGCGATTATCGCCGAAAACGGGAAAAGATCAGCAATCAGGACAGAGACAATAAAAAACCCGCCGGGCAAGCCGCGGCGGGTTTTCGACTTCCCGGCCGCCCATCGGGGCGGCGGAAAAAAATTACTTCTCTTCGCCTTCGGCAGCGGCGGCAGCGCCACGCGGGACCGACGAGGTAGCGATGGTCAGGTTCTGGCCGTGGGTCAGCGCGGTAACGCCTTCCGGCAGGGTCAGGTCGTTCACGTGGATCGACTGGCCGGCTTCCAGGTTGCCCAGGTCGACTTCGATGAACTCAGGCAGCTTGCCCGGCAGGCAGGCGACTTCCAGTTCGTTCAGCACGTGCGAGATGATCGCGCCGCCCAGCTTGACAGCCGGCGAGGTCTCGGCGTTGACGAAGTGCAGGGTGACCTTGGTGTGGATCGGCTGCGATGCGTCGACGCGCTGGAAGTCAGCGTGCAGGACCAGTTGCTTGTATGCGTGCATCTGGAAGTCGCGCAGCAGGACTTGCTGGGTCTTGCCTTCGATTTCCATGTCCAGCACGGAACCGTGGAAAGCTTCTTTCTTGAGCGCGTGGAACAACGCGTTGCCGTCCAGGGCGATCAGCTGCGGGGCTTCGGCGCCACCGTAGATGATGCCAGGGGTCTGGCCAGCGTTGCGCAGGCGGCGGCTCGCTCCGGTGCCCTGCAGGGTGCGGTTGAATGCGACTACTTTCATGTGAAACTCCAGTAATAAAGTGTGGGCCCGAATGCCGGGAATGATCCCGGCCCGCGCCCGGTAAATGCCTGCCCCCGCGACCAGGGACAAGCGGCGATTGAGCGCTGACTGCGCACTCAAGAATTCTTTGGAACTGACGACACAACGGCGCGCCGGCTGTTCAGCCTGGCGCGCCGTGGTTTGATGCGTGTATTGCTTAGTCGACGAACAGCGACATCACCGAGTCGCCCTTGACGATGCGCTTGAAGGTTTCGGCCAGCAGCGGAGCACAGGTCAGCTGGCGGATCTTCGGGCAGGCGGCGCCGGCGGCCGACAGCGGGATGGTGTCGGTAACAACCAGCTCGTCCAGCGGCGAGTTCGAGATGCGGTCGATGGCCGGACCCGACAGCACCGGGTGGGTGCAGTAGGCCACGACTTTCTTGGCGCCGCGCTCTTTCAGCACTTCGGCAGCCTTGGTCAGCGTGCCTGCGGTGTCGACCATGTCGTCCATGATCACGCAGTTACGGCCTTCGACTTCGCCGATGATGTTCATGACTTCCGACACGTTCGCCTTCGGGCGACGCTTGTCGATGATCGCCAGGTCGCAGCCGAGGCGCTTGGCCAGCGCACGGGCACGCACCACGCCGCCGACGTCGGGCGAGACGACCAGCAGGTCGTCGTACTTCTGCTTCTGCAGGTCGCCCAGCAGGATCGGGGAAGCGTAGATGTTGTCGACCGGGATGTCGAAGAAGCCCTGGATCTGGTCGGCGTGCAGGTCCATGATCAGGACGCGCTCGACGCCGGCTTCTTCCAGCATGTTGGCGACGACTTTTGCCGAGATCGCGACACGCGCCGAACGCGGGCGGCGGTCCTGGCGGGCATAGCCGAAGTATGGAATGGCGGCGGTAATGCGGCCAGCCGATGCGCGCTTGAGAGCGTCGACCATCAGCATGATTTCCATCAGGTTATCGTTGGTGGGAGCGCAGGTCGATTGCAGAACGAAGACGTCCTTGCCACGAACGTTCTCGTTGATTTCGACCATTACTTCGCCATCGGAGAACTTCGAGACCACGGCTTTACCGAGAGGAATGCCGAGGTTTTTTGCGACCCCTTCTGCTAGCGCCGGATTGGCATTGCCGGTAAAAACCATCAGGTTTTCGTAAGCCATGGGAGTCCCAGAAAGGTGAGCTTGAACTTGAAAAACAATCAGCCGGATATACCGGCTGATTATGCGTTATGGAGAGCGACCATTTTCGTGCTTTCCTTATTCATCCGCTGGACGCTTCGAGCATCGACAGACCGGACAAATTTAATGGCAGGGGAACAAGGATTCGAACCTTGGAATGCCGGAATCAAAATCCGGTGCCTTAACCAACTTGGCGATTCCCCTACGCAACCTACAGCTTACCGCAGTGCTTAACTATTGTAACGTCAATCGCTGCGACAGGCAAAATTTTATTCTACAACATACTGTTTTGCAAGAGCTTTTTCATCGGGTGTCGCACCAGCGATTTTGCTTTCCACGATTTGCAGCTGCCGGGCACTTGCCGCAACACCTGATCCGCTTCTGCTTCGCCGGGCAGCGCGCAAAACACACACGCCCCTGAGCCAGTCATCCTGGCAGCACCGTAACGTCCCAACCACTCGATTGCCTCCCCTACTGCAGGAAACAAACGGGCCGCTACTGCTTGCAAATCATTTTTCCCGTATGCACTTAACTTATGCGCCTCAGGAAAGTCCGCTATTCTGACGGCTTTTGTGTCTCTTGTCAAATCGGGGGCGGTAAAAATTGCAGGGGTCGGCACCGAGACGCCGGGTTCGATCACCACGTACCAGCAATCCGGGCCTTCCACCGGCTGCATCGCCTCGCCGATCCCTTCCACGAAAGCGGTTTCGCCGTAGAGGAAAAAGGGAATGTCGGCGCCCAGCGGCAGGCCGATTTCCATCAGCTCGGCATCGCTGAATCCGCACTGCCACAGGTGGTTCGCCGCCATCAGCGCGGTCGCGGCGTCGGACGAGCCGCCGCCCAGGCCGCCGCCCATCGGCAGGATCTTGTCCAGCCGCACGTCGATGCCGGGCACGGCGCGGCCATGGC